>DATKNU010000103.1:0-7558 GCA_035541195.1 bacterium | reverse complement strand
CAGCACATAAGCCAATTCGTAGGACATGTCCGCTTCCCGCAGCTTTTTCAAATCCGAGCCGGAACGCAGGGGATTGCGGATGACGGGGCCGCCCGAGGGGGCGAATTCCAGCTTGAACCCCAGGGGTTCGGCGATGAGCAGGATGTCGGCGAAAAGGATGGCCGCGTCCACGCCCAGCGCCTCTTGGGCGGTCACGGTGACCTCGGCGGCAAGCCCGGGCGTCTTGCAGAGCTCCAGGAACGAGACTTTCGACCGCACGGCCTGGTATTCGGGCAGATAGCGGCCGGCCTGGCGCATGATCCAAAGCGGCGTCCGCTCCACGGGCTCCCGGCGGCAAGCCTTGAGGAAAAGGCTCGCCTCAAGCGCCGGGGGCTTGGCGGTCGCCGGGGAAATGGGCGTGAAGAGGAAGGACTTCACTTTTTGCTCGAGCAGTTGATGGCTTTTTTCCGCCAGCTCCTTGACCAGGAAGCCCATCTTGGGATGGCTGGGCTCCAGGTCCACCCGGATGCCGTAGCTCTCCAGCGTCTCGCTGGCCACCGGACCCACCGAACCGATGACCATGTGGCGGAAGGCTTCCTTAAGCTGGGCCTCCTCGCCCCGGTCCCGGGCGATCTGGAGGATGGTGTGGATTTGGTTGGCGCTGGTGAAAAGGGCCACTTGAGCGTCGCCGCCGCGGATGGAATCCAGCAGGGCCATCAAGGGCGCGGTGTCCTCGGGCAGGGCCCAGCGGTAAACCGGGACGCTCACCACTTCGGCGGCGCCCCGCTCGGCCAGCGCCTTCAAGAACTCCCCGTTGGACACCCCATATTCCTGCACGGCCACCCGCAGGCCCCGCAGGGGCTTTTCAAAATCCAGCAAAGCCAAGAGTTCCCGCCAGGTGTTGGGTTCGGGCGCCACCCATTGGGGCTTGAGCCCGAAGGTGCCGAGGGCCTTCACGGGTTTGGGGCCCCGGACCGCGATGGGGACCTTCTTAAAAGGGGCCAGGACCCGTTCCAGTTCAAAGCGGGTGCCCAAGCTGTCGAAAAGGGCCTGGGTGCCCACGCCGGTTAAAAGGATCAAGAGGTCGAAATCGCCCTTTTCCAGCCGTTCGAAAAAGGCGAAGGCCTGGGGATTTTCGGTGAGGGGAATTTCCCGCATGGAGGGCGCCACCCGGGGCAAGCCCCCGTTTCGGCGGATGAGGTCTTCCATCTCCCGGGCCATGCGGCTCTCGAAAGAGGCCACCGTGAGCCCGCCAAAGCCCTGTTTTTCGGCGAAAGTTTCGTTTAAAGTGGGATTCATGGGGGCTTAGTATATCGGCAGAGCCCTTAAAATCCAAAGAACCGACGTGAGGAACCATGCAAGAGTTTTTCGACGCCATCCAAGCCGGTGATTTGGCCAAAGTCCAGGCCCTCTTCCAGGCCAATCCCAAATTATCCGACGCCAAGAACGGCCAGGGCCTGTCGGCCGTCATGTGGGCCCGCTATCACGACCAGGAGAAGGTGCTGAAGTTCCTGCTGGAATCCAAGGAACAACCCCTGACGATCTTCGAGGCGGCGGTCACCGGAAACCGCAAAACCACCCATTTCCTCGACCAATTGGACAAGGAGTTGGTCAACCGCTTCTCGGTGGACGGCTTCACGCCCCTGCAACTGGCTTCTTTCTTCGGCGAGGGGGAAATGGTCAAGCAGCTCATTTCACTCGGCGCCGACGTGAAAGCGGTTTCCAAGCACCCCTCCCACTTGACCGCCCTGCACTCGGCGGTGGCCAACCGTAAAAGCGCCGAGGCCCTGGAAATCGCCAAGGCCCTCTTGGTGGTGGGGGCCGACCCCAACGCCCGCCAGGAAGGGGGGCTCACCCCCCTGCATGTGGCCGCGGCCCGGGGCGCTTGGGACTTGGCCTTGATGTTGCTCATCTTTAAGGCCGACAAGACCTTGAAGGACGGGGACGGCAAGACCGCCCGCCAAGTGGCCGAGGAAAAGGGCCAGAAGGCCGTGGTCGAGTTGTTGGACAAGGCCGCTCCCTCCCGTTCCTGACCCCGCCCGCTTTTTCTAGCCGCCGGCCCCATCACGGATATAAAATATTCCCGCTTGGCATCCCCCATTTCCTTGAGGAGGCGGTCGTGAAAATTTATTTTTGGTTGTTGGCGGTCGGTGGATTGATCCCGGGCTTGGCCCTGGCCCAAAGCGCCGAGTTCGACGCCTTGTTGGCCCAGGTTCCGGCGCCGCCGCTGAAAGTGGGCGCGGCGGACCTTCGGTGGCATCCTGGCCATGAGGACAGCGGCAGCCAACAAGGGTTCGACAAGAACGCGGACGCCCTGCTTTCCAAACTGGCCGGCCTGGAAAAAAACCAGCAGACCCAGCAATTCAGCTATGGGGGCCAAAGCGCCGAGGAACTGCAGAAGAAATTCGCCACCATGACCCAGCAGGAAAAAATGGCTTACGCCATGCAGTTGGCCCAGAAGGCCCAAGCCGACCAAAAGGCGGCTTATACGGGCGCCAATGCCCAGGCCTTGATGAAGGCCCAGCAAAACGACGTGGCCGACGTCCAGCAGGGCTTGGCCGGCACCAAGGTCGCCAAGGCCATGAACGACCTGGAGGCCGATTACCAGGCCAAGTTCAACGCCCTCGAGGCCAAGATGCACGCCGACGCCAAGGCCTGCCCCGTGCAAACCATTGGGGAAGCCAGCGGCCCCAACAAGGCCTGCGTCCAAGTGATCCTGGCCAAGTTCAAGAAGGATTACACCGCCTTGGCGGAGCAGGAAATGGCGGGCTACAACGCGATTTTCCTCCAATACCAAAAGGACGCCACGGCCGAGATCAAGGGCTGGGAAGCGGACATCAAGAGCCTCCAGGCCGACGGCACCGAGACCAGCAAGAACACCGTCACCCGCAAGAAGATGCTGATCTACGAGGAGATCAAGGACCTCACCATCCCGGCGGACAAGGCGGTGAACCTGGGCCACAACACCGTGCAGATGGATCCCTGGTCGGTTTGCGGCGGGGATTGCGTGATCGACTAGTTTTTCCGGAAGGGTTTTACGCGAAGCCCCGGGCCCAGGCCCGGGGCTTTTTTGTTTGGGCGGGCCTCAGCGCTTGGCCAATTCCAGGTTCCCGATTTCCACCGAGTACTCCAAGCTCGACAAGACGTCCGTGCCCCGGAAAGTGCCGGTGACCGGCATGGCGTCCAGGGGGGCGGGTCCGGCGGCCAGGGCCACGTGATGGTCGGCCACCGCCAGGCCCCAACTGGGGTCATAGCCCCGCCAGCCCGCGCCCGGCAGGTAAATCTCGGCCCAGGCGTGCAGTTCGTTTTGGTCGGCCGAATCCGGCGAGTATTTGTAGCCGCTCACGAAGCGCGCGGCCAGCCCCAGGGACCGGCAGATGTCCATAAAAAGGACCGCCAAGTCCCGGCAGGCGCCTTCCCGGCGGCGCAGGGTCTTTCCGGGCGCTAAGGGCTCGCCTTGGGCCCGGTGGACATGCCGGAACTCCCGGCTGATGTAATCCGTGGCGTGGTAGAGGAAATTCAGGGTGTTGTCGTCGCTTTCCATCAGCAGGCTCCGGGCCAAGTCCTCCACGGTTTTGTCGGGCTGGGGGCGGTGCAGGTAAGGGTTCAAGGCCAGCCGGTTTTCCTGGTGATAGCGGGCGGGAAGCTTCAGGGTTTGGGGGTCCGTGACCAGGTAATGGAAGGGGTTCACCAGGAGCGTCTCGACCCTGGATTCAACCGTCAGCGACAGCCGGGAGCAGGCGCCGTTGAACCAAAGCAGCAGCGCCGGGTTGCCCAAAAGGTCGAGCTCGTCGGAACGGCCCTCGGGCGGGGGATCGGATTCCAGTTGGAAAGATTCCAGGCGTTGGCTGAAATCGTCCCGGGGCCTGAGGCGCAGCAGGGTCGGGTCCAGGAAAACCGGTTTGCTGTAACCGAACTTGAGTTGATGCCGGATCGATAGTTTCATCCCAATCCCCCCGGGGCCTCAAGGCTGGGGCCCGCGCTCCAAGGCGTCCTTGGCCCAGTCGCTGGGGCAAAGCTCAATGGTCTCGCGCACGCGTTTCTTCCACCAATCGGAGACCGCCCGCATGTCCTCGCGGTCGTAATGCACCTCGGACATCTTGTAGCTGCCCTTGTGGTACAAGACCACGTCGATGGGAAAGTCCACGTCCGTGGCGCTGGTGCGGGTGGCCTCGAAGGCCAGGTAACCCACCTTGAGGGCCACTTCCAGGCTGCTTTCGTAATGCAGGGCCCGGTCCAGCAAGGGTTTGCCGTAGCTGGATTCGCCGATGGCGTAATAGGGCGTGCTTTCGGTCACTTCCACCCAATTGCCCTGGGGATAGATGAGGTACAGCTTGTGCTCCGGGTCGCCGGCCATTTGCCCGCCCATCAGCGAGAAGAGGTTGAAGTGGTAGCCGCCCCGGGCCAGGGCCTCGCCGTCTTCCTGCGCCACCCGCCGAACCTGATCGGCGAAGGAGTTCACGGCCTTGTAAAGCTTGTCAAAGGGCTGGACCTGGCCTTCCAGCGCCTCGTTGAAGTAGGTCAAGGCCTTGTCCCGGGCGGATCGAAGGCCCGAGGTCATGAGGAAAAGCGAGTGGTTCCCGTTTTGATGGATGGAAACTTTTTTGGCCGTGATTTGCTCGGTCCCGCTCGTGATGCGGGTGTCCGCCAGGGCCACCAACCCGTCCTTTACCTTCATGGCGACACAAAAAGTCATTGATCTTGTCCTTTGACCGGAAAGTAGCCGGGCAGGGGGTTGGGCGCCAGATAGATGGCGAACAAGTCCTCTCCCAGGGCGTTCAACTTGGCCTCGAAATCGTCCAGGTACTCGTGGAGCCCGCCGCGGATGATCTCCTGGATGTTGCCGTAATCCAGCTCGGAGCGCAGGCGGCCCAGGCGCCGCTCGGCGGCGTTGGCGTAGGTGCCCACCGGCGTGCCCGTGATGGAACGCAGGGATTCCTCGGCCTTGATCAGGCAATGGCGCATGGAACGGGGGAATTCCCGGTCCAGGATCAGGTACTCGGCGATGCGGAAAGGGTCGATGCGGTTGAATTTCTTGCGGTACATCTCGTAGGCGGTGGCGGACTTTAAAAGCGCGGTCCAGAGGATCAAGTCAATCGGCGTGCCGATGTCCTCCACCTTGGGCAACAGGATGAAGTATTTCACGTCCAGGATGCGGGCGGTCTTGTCGGCGCGCTCGAACAACCGGCCCAACTGGACGAAATGCCAGGCTTCGCCATGGGTGAAGGTGGCGTCGGTGACGCCCTGGAAAAGGTGGCTGGCTTGTTTGACCTCCCGGCAGAAACTTTGGGGGAAATCCTTGGTGGTTTGGGAACTCATGGCGTTTTGCACCATGTGGTAGAAACCGTTCACCTGGGCCCACATTTCCGTGGAAATGACTTCCCGCATGGTGCGGGCGTTTTCCCGGGCCTTTTGCAGGCAGGACAGGATGGAGTTGGGGTTTTGGGCGTCGAAAATCAGGAAGTTCAGCACATTTTCCCGGGTGGCTTCCTTATAACGGGCCTGGAAATCGGCGTAGTCCCCGGTGGTGACCACCAGCGGAAGCCATTGCTGTTTCTCAAGCAAGGGGTCCTGGTCCAGCATCAGGTAGAGGTTCACGTCGATGAAACGGGCCACGTTCTCGGCCCGCTCGATATAGCGGCTCATCCAATAAGTGGAGTCGGCCAGGCGGCTGAGCATGGGTCAGCCCTCCTTTTTCGGGGGCGGGGTCGGGAAGTTTTCCGCTAGCACCCAGGTGTCCTTGCTGCCGCCCCCCTGGGATGAATTCACCACCAAGGAACCCTTCTTGAGGGCCACCCGGGTCAGACCCCCGGGCATCACGTAAATATCCAGCCCATAAAGCACGTAGGGCCTCAGGTCCACGTGGCGCCCTTCCAAGTGGTCGTCCACGATGACCGGAACCCGCGACAGCGACAGGGTGGGCTGGGCGATATAGTCCCGGGGGTTTTCCCGGATCAGTTGGGCGAACTTTTCCCGCTCGGCCTTGGAGGCATGGGGCCCGACCAACATGCCGTAGCCGCCGGATTGGTTGACCGCCTTCACCACCAACTTGTCCAGGTTGGCGAGCACGTGCTTGCGTTGGGTCTCGTCCCAGCAAACGAAGGTCGGCACGTTGGGCAGGATGGGTTCCTGGTTCAGGTAGTAGCGGATGATCTGGGGCACGTAGGTATAGATGGCTTTGTCGTCGGCGATGCCCGTGCCGGGCGCGTTGGCGATGGCCACCCGGCCGGCCCGGTAGGCGTCCATCAAGCCCGGCACGCCCAGAGTGGATTCGCTCTTGAAGACCCGGGGATCCAAGTAGTCGTCGTCCACCCGGCGGTAAATGACGTCGACCTTCTGGTAGCCTTTGGTGGTGCGCATGACGACGTTCCCGTCCAGGACCGACAGGTCCCGGCCTTCCACCAGTTCGGCGCCCATTTGCTGGGCCAGGAAGGCGTGTTCGAAATAAGCGGAGTTGTAGGGGCCGGGCGTCAGCACCACCACCCGGGGATGGCGGGTGGTGGAAGGGGCCAGGTATTCGAGCGTGTCCAAGAGCCGATGGGAGTACTCGTCCACGGGCCGCACCGGCATGGATTGGAAAACATGGGGCAGGGTGCGTTTCAAGACCGCACGGTTTTCCAACACGTAGGAAACGCCCGAGGGGCAACGCAGGTTGTCCTCCAGCACGTAAAATTTCCCGTCGTTGTCCCGCACCAGGTCCGTGCCCGTGATGTGGATCCAGATCTTGCGGGGCGGGTTGAGGCCCAGGCACTGGTAGCGGAAGCCGAAGGAAGTCTTGACCATGTCCGCGGGGATGACCTTATCCTTCAGTATCTTTTGGCCGTGGTAGATGTCGTCGATGAAAAGGTTCAGCGCCTGGATGCGCTGGGCCAGTCCCGACTCGATCTGCTTCCATTCGCGGGCCTCGATCACCCGGGGGATGATGTCGAAGGGAAAGATTTTCTCGGTGCCTTCCTGGTTGCCGTAAACCGTGAAGGTGATGCCCATCTGCAAAAGCTCGGCTTCGGCGGCCTTTTGCTGGCGCTTCAGGTCCCCGGGCGGCAAGGACTTGAGCCGGGCGATGAGGGGCGCCACCGCCGCGCGGGGGTTTCCGGATTTCTCGAAAAGCTCGTCATAAAAGCCCTCGGTCTGGTAGTTTTCAAAGTTCATGTTGGGGTCCGCCTGTCTTTATCTTTCCGGAAGCCCCTCCATGGGGGGGCGTGCCAAAAGGCCGGTGGGGAAGCCCGCCGGCCTTTTGGCCCAAGAGGCGCTCAAAGCCAGAGTCTAAAGAGCAAGAGCGGGGCCAAGTCCGGAAAGCCCCAAAAGAAGGCCTTTTAAAAAGCCCAAAGGGCTTTAAAATACAAAATTGACTCAATTGAACAAATTTGTGCGGAGGCCCGGCGGGCCCCTTGGGAGGACGCTTGAAAAAATTCATCGGGCTTTTGATCCAAGGAATGTTGTTGGGGTTGGTTTTGGGGCTTTGCCTGGCGGGGCTGGCGGCTTTGTTTTACCGACGGTGGAAGGGCATGGGAGGGAGCGCGCCGGTTTTTTATTTCGCCTCTTACTTCCTGGTCGTGGGGGGGCTTTTAGGCTCCGTGGG
>DATKNU010000102.1:0-4846 GCA_035541195.1 bacterium | reverse complement strand
TTGACCTTGGCCTTCAGGTGGCTGATGGTGTCCTTGACGATGGAGAACTTGATGACCTTTTCCATCAGGCGAAGGTTACGCTGGATTTCGGCCACCGCGTCCGTGGAAAGCGACAGGTGGTAGAAAATATAGTGGCCTTCCCGGTGCTTCTGCACCAGATAAGCCAAGCGGCGCTTGCCCCAGTCATCCTTCTTGAGGATGGTGCCTTTGGCGTCGGCCGTGATCTGCTCCACCTTGGTGGCCACCGCGGCGGCGTCTTCCGACGTGGCGTTGGGGTCCAAGATGTAAATGACGTCATACTTCAAAAGATTCGACATTGAACTACCTCCCTTTGGATTCCCACGGTGGCCGCGGGATGGTCCCCCCGGTCTTGCTTGGGGGAACAGGGCTTTGGAGGGCTTTTCAGGGCTTCTTCAAAGCAGGGGGCGAGTATAGGGCGGCGGGGCCTTTTAATTCAAGGCTAAACAAGGGGTTTTCACCGCCAAGACGCCAAGTTCGCCAAGAAAACAAAAAGACCGATTTCAAAGTCTTTTATTGCCGTTCTTGGCGGACTTGGCGGTGATAACGGTTTGATTTTTTTTACTTCCCCCGCTCCAAGCGGAGGGTTTCGGGCGGCGCGTCGGCGACCTGGGCCGGGCCCCAGAATTGGATGGGGCCGGGGCTGGTGTAGTCGTCTTCCAAGGCCCATTTGTCCCGCTTGGCCGCGAAGGCCTTGAAGGGCTTCCCCTTCAGGTCCACCAAGGCCTTCTGGATGACGGGTTTGTTCTTCCCGTGGCGGCGCTCCAGATTCATCATCATGGTCAAGGGCACGCCGCCCGCCTTCCATTGGGAGGCGGGCTTGAGCAGGTTGCGCACGCTGGAGATGTAGCCGGTCAGGCCCGCGGCCAAGAGGAAGGAAGCCGTGGTGCCCAGGGAATAACAATAGTCGGCGTCGAAATTGGAAGGGTCCGCGCAGCGGCCCTCATAGCCGAAGTAATGGCCTTGGCCCGAGAACTTGCCGTGGTACTTCTCTTCCCGCTTCCAGTGGCGGAGTTTGAGCTCGACGGCCTCGATCATGAGTTTCTCGGTGTCGATCTTGGCCACCTGCACGTTGCCGTGGGGGTCGCGGTCCGCCAAAAGCTGGACCTGGATGGAATGGGGCAGGGACTTGAAGGCTTCCTTGGACTCGGCGCCGAGCAGGTTCCTCACGAAGGAAATCTTCTCCTCCGGCGCGTCCAGCTTCTCGAACTCGGGGTGATGGGCCAAAAGGTCGTTGAGCTCGGCGATGAGCTTCTTGATCTCCGGGATGAATTCCAAAAGCCCCTCGGGGATCACCACCACGCCGTAGTTCATCTTCCGGGCGGCGCGGTCCGCCACCACCTTGGCCACCTGCTCGGTGATCCGCGAAAGGGTCAAGCCTTTCTCGGCGATTTCCTCGGAGATGAGGCAGACGTTGGGGTGGGCCTTCAGGGCCACCTCCAGGGCGATATGGCTGGCCGAGCGGCCCATGACCTTGATGAAGTGCCAATACTTCTTGGCCGACAGGCAGTCCCGGCCGACGTTGCCCGCCAGTTCGGCGTAGACCTTGGTGGCGGTGTCGAACCCGAAGCTCACCTCGATCTGCTCGTTCTTCAAATCGCCGTCGATGGTCTTGGGGCAGCCCACCACCTGGATGGGGATCTGGTGCGCCTTGAAATACTCGGCCAAGACCGCCGCGTTGGTGTTGGAATCGTCGCCGCCCACCACCACCAGGGCCGTGATTCCGGCGGAGCGCAGGTTGCGGCTCACGGTCTCGAATTGCTCATGGGTCTCGAGCTTGGTGCGGCCCGAGCCGATGATGTCAAACCCGCCGGTGTTGCGGTAGGCGGCCAGGAGCTTGTCGGTGATTTCGATTTTTTTGTTTTCTACCAGGCCCGAAGGCCCGCCCAGGTAACCGGTCAGGGTGTTTTTCTTGTTGAGCTTCTTGAGACCGTCAAAAAGGCCCGCCACCACGTTGTGGCCGCCGGGGGCCTGGCCGCCCGAAAGCACCAGGGCCACCTTCAAGGGCTTCTTCATCGAGGCCGTCCCCTTGCCGCGGGCGAAGGAGACTTCAGCCTGTCCGTAGGTGCAGGGAAAGAGCTTGCGGATGGCCTCGGCGTCCGAGATGGACTGGGTGGGCTTTCCGAATTTCACCGCGACCTTCCCCGGGTTTCCCGCGAGGGCCAGGGGCAATTTGGGCTTATAACCGGCTCGGGCGGATTGCAGGGGGGAGACGTTCGATTCCATCAGGTCCTCCGGAAAGTGGGCTTCAGGCGGGCCGTATTATAGGGGCGCCTTGGCGCAATAGGCAAAACGATAACAAGCCGCCAGGGGATGGAATTTAAAGGTATTTTTTGATTTGGGCCAAAGACTTAACGCCAGCCGTGGCGCCCAGGGCCGTGACGGCGGCGGCGCCGGCGGCATTGCCAAGCTTCAGGCATCCCTTCCCATCCAGGCCCAGCGACAATCCTTTAATGAAGCCCGCGCAAAAAGCGTCGCCCGCGCCGGTGGTATCCACCACCTTGGTTTTAAAAGCGGGAACCCGGATTTCTTCGCCCGACTCCGCGAACATACAGGAACCTTTTTCCCCGAGTTTCACGACCACATTCCGGGCCCCCAGCTTCCTAAAAATCCGGGCGGCCCTGGCGGGATGCCCATGGCCCAAAAGCATCCTCACTTCCCGCTCGCTGGGCATGAAGTAATCCAAATGGGGCAGGCAGGGCTTAAGGGTCTTGAGCCAGCGGCCGCTGAGGTCCCAAGCCGTATCCAGCGAGGTGGTCAATCCCCGGCGGCGGGCTTCCTGAAGGATCCGGGCCATGCGGGGCCCGTCCAGCGCGGGGAAAAGAAAATAGCCGCCCACATGCAGGTGGCTGATGCCCCGGAAGGCCGAAAAACGGATGTCTCCGGGGCCGATCTCGTCGTTGGCCGCCATGGAATGCAGGAAGGACCTTTGGGCGTCGGAATGCACCACCACGATGGTGGCCGAGGTGGCGACCTTGGGATCCAAGCGGATGCCCGAAACCCCGACCTTTTCGCGCCCCAGTTGCCTCAAGGCGTAATCGCCGAAATCATCCCGTCCCAGCTTGCCCCAGAGATCCGTCCGAACGCCCAGGCGGGAAAGCGCGATGGCGGTGTTGGAGGCGCAGCCGCCCATGGAAAGTTCGATGCGGTCCACCGGCAGGAGGCTTCCGGGCTTGGGCAGCCGGTCCACGGGCTTGGCCAAGACGTCCACCAGCACGTTCCCCAGGCAAACGACTTTGTAAAATTTCAATCGCGAATCCTTAAGCTCTTTGACCGCCAAGCACGCCAAGAAAACCCAAAATGAATTTCTTTTAAATTCCCAAGGGTTGCTTGGCGGGCTTGGGTCAACCTTTTAAAATCCCAGCTTTTGGCCGATGGCGTTTTGGAGGATGTCTTGGCCCGGGATGACCTTCGGCACTTTTTGGAGGAGGCGGTCCCGCATCTGGTCCAACAACTGCTGTTTCTCCTGTTCCAGGAGCCCGGCGATGTCGGTGAATTGCTCGAAGTTCTGGATCTGGCCCTTGGAGAGTTGGGCCAAGGTGGGCGCGCCCGTATGGTCCACCACGGCGCCATAGCCTTTATCGATGGCCTCGGTTTGGCCGTGGGATTCGGCCACGATCTTTCCCTCGTAGGTGGCCGCGGTCACCTGGTCGTTGGCCTTGTCGTAATCCACGCCGAAAACCGTTCCCCGAACGCCCGCCACCACACCGCCCGCCTGCACCTCGAAACTGGAGGAGGCCGTGGTGAGCTTCATGACCTTGGCCTTGAACTTGCCGGCTTCCAAAAGGAAGCGGGCCTTAAAATCCTTGGGGGTGATTTCCAGTTTTTTCACCTGCACCCGGCTGTTCTCGCCCACCTCCACCACGCCCCCATTTTGGAATTCCAGGAAGGCCTTTTGCTTGTCCCCGGTCTGGATCCAATCCCCCTCCGCCAAGGCCTCGGGAGGGTCGGCGTCATGTTGTTTGCCGTCGTGGATGACATAGGCCTTGGGCTCGACCTTGGCCAGGAAAAGCTGGGCCTGGTCCGAATCATCCGCCCGCGAAGCCTTGAAGAAAACCAAACCCAAAAGCAGGACCAACCCGGCCAAGACCAAAGGTTTGCGCACAAAGCCCCCCGGCGAACGGCGGATGAAAGCGCCTTATTTTAACCGGGCGGGGCGCCCCAGGCTGGTTTTTTATGCCCGGTTGGTTTAAATAGGACCGCTGGCTTTAAAAACCGGGGGGCCCATGCTCAAGTTTTATCAATATCCGAAGTGTTCCACCTGCCGTGACGCCTGGAAATGGCTGGAGAAAAAAGGGCGAAAACTGGAGCCGGTGGACATCACCCTGACCCCGCCTTCCAAGGCCGAGCTCAAAAAAGCCCTGGCCCTCAGCGGCAAACCCGTCACGGCCCTGCTCAACAAGAGCGGCGAGCAATACCGGCTTTTGAACATGAAGGAAAAGGTCAAGTCCATGACCGAGGACCAGATCCTGGACCTGCTCTCGAAAAACGGGCGGCTCATCAAGCGGCCCCTCACCTTCGACGGCGTCCAGGCCACCATCGGCTTCAAGGAAGAAGAGTTCAAAGCGGCCTGGAAATAAGCCTTTTCCCCCGGCGGTTCTTTTGCTTGCCAACTCCTTCTTTATTTTGTATTACTAGGGCCTCGTTTTTGGGCTTTTGAGCCCTTGAACGACAAACCCTGAAGCCATGAAGGACGGAAAAATGAATATCGCGGATATCGAAAAGTACTTAGGCAAGGACGCCAAGGACCTGTTGGGCTACCAGTGCAAGGGCATTTCCAAGGATTCCCTGCACCTGCCCGGCGGCGACTCCGTGGACCGCATCTTCT
>DATKNU010000101.1:0-31342 GCA_035541195.1 bacterium | reverse complement strand
GGCGAAACTCTTGACCAGGACCGCCTTCAAGCCTAGGTACATGGGCGCCAACGCCGCGTGCTCGCGCGACGAGCCCTGGCCGTAGTTGTCGCCGCCCACCACGAAGCCGCCGCCCAGTTCCTTGGCGCGCTTGGGGAAGGTGGGGTCGATGATGTTGAAGACATACTCGGAAATGGCCGGGATGTTGGAGCGCAGCGGCAGCACCTTCGAGCCCGCGGGCATGATGTGGTCGGTGGTGATGTTGTCGCCCACCTTCAGCAGCACCGGCCCTTCCAGCTTCTCGCCCAGGGCTTCCTTGATGGGGAGCGGCTTGATGTTGGGGCCGCGGACCACCTCGACCTTTTTCGGGTCCTTGGCGGGCGGGATGATGCCGTCATCGTCCCACACGAACTTGTCGGGCACTTCGATCTTGTGGGGTTTGCCCAGCGTGCGGGGATCGGTGATCTTGCCGGTCAAGGCGCAGGCCACGCAGACTTCCGGCGAGGTCAAATAAACCTTGGCGTCCCGGGTGCCCGAGCGCCCCTCGAAATTGCGGTTGAAGCTGCGGATGGACACCGCGCCCGAGGAGGGCGCCTGGCCCATGCCGATGCAGGGCCCGCAGGCGGACTCGATGATGCGCGCGCCCGAGGCGATGATGTCGGCCAGGGCGCCGTTCTTGGCGATCATCTCGAAGACCTGCTTGGAACCCGGCGTCACCGTCATGGAAACGCTGGGGTGGATGTGCTTGCCCTTGAGCATCTTGGCCACCGCCATCAGGTCCCGGTAGGAGCTGTTGGTGCAGGAGCCCACGCAAACCTGCTGCACGTCGATGTTCTTGAGCTTGGAAACCTCGATCACGTTGTCCGGGCTGTGGGGCTGGGCGATGAGGGGCTCCAGCTTGTTGAGGTCGATGATGAGTTCCTCGTCGTAAGCGGCGCCCGGGTCGGCGGCCAACGGCGCCCAATCCTTCCCGCGGCCCTGGGCCTTCATGTATTCCCGGGTGTTCTCGTCCGAGGGGAAGATCGAGGTGGTGGCGCCCAGCTCCGCGCCCATGTTGGTGATCGTGGCGCGCTCGGTGGCCGACAGGCTCTTCACGCCCGGGCCCGTGTATTCCAAAATCTTGCCCACGCCACCCTTGACCGTCAGCTTGCGCAAGACCTCCAAAATCACGTCCTTGGCCGTCACCCAGGGCTGCAGCTTGCCCTTGAGCTCCACCCGCAGGACCTTGGGCATGGTCATATAGAAGGGGCCGCCGCCCATGGCCACCGCCACGTCCAGTCCCCCCGCGCCGATGGAAAGTTCGCCAAGCCCGCCGCAGGTGGGGGTGTGGGAATCGGAGCCCAAAAGGGTCATGCCGGGGACCGCGAAGCGCTCCAAATGCACCTGGTGGCAGATGCCGTTGCCGGGGCGGGAAAAATAGACGCCGTGCTTGGCGGCCACGGATTGGAGGTAACGGTGGTCGTCGGCGTTCTCAAAGCCGGTTTGGAGCATGTTGTGGTCGACGTAGGAGACGGAGAGCTTGGTCTGGACTTGGGGGACCCCAATGGCCTCGAACTGGAGGTAAGCCATGGTACCGGTGGCGTCTTGGGTGAGGGTTTGGTCGATTCGGATGCCCACTTCCTCGCCCGCCAGGGGTTTGCCCGAGACCAGGTGGGCCTGGATGATCTTTTGCACGAGGTTTAAGCGCTGGGTTGAAGCCATAGGAAGCCTCCATCGGTTAATTTAGGAAACAAGGCGCTCAGCCGTCCATCCGGGAAAGGCCTATTATGGGAGGGGGGTGAAGGCTAATTCAACCCTAAAGACCCCCTGGGATCGGCCAAAAAGGGCCCGGCAATTGAATTCCCGGGATAAAATCCCGAAACTGGTGACGAAAGGGACTTTTCATGGCCACCGCGATCTTTAGCATCCAGGGAATGACCTGCGACCACTGTGTGCAAACGCTTCAATCGGTGCTGAGCCAGGTCAAGGGCGTCAAGGAGGCTCGGGTGAGCCTGAAGGACCGGCGCGCTGATCTCACTTATGAAGGCGGTTTGGAAGCCCGGTCCATTTTGGATGCCGTCGCCCTGGCGGGTTACCAGGCCGCCCTGACCGAGGTGAAACCCTAAGCCATGCCCACCCTGACGACCCCGGCCGACCAGGCCAAGATTTTTTCCATCGAGGGCATGTCCTGCGCCTCCTGCGCTTCCCGGATCGAAAGGCAATTGAAGCAGGTGCCCGGGGTCGAAGAGGCCAGCGTTAATTTCGCCTCCCAAAAGGCTTATGTGCGGGTGAAGGAAGGATTTGAGGACGAGGCTTCCTTGGAAGGGGCCGTCGCCCGGGCCGGTTACGGCGCCAAACCCTACCACCCCGAGACCTCCGGCGCCCCTTCCCAGGCCCAGGGACAGGAACAAAAGCGTTTGGGGAGGCGGTTGGCCTGGGGCGCCCTTTTCACCCTGCCTTTTTTAATCCACCATCTCATCGCTTGGTTCGCTCCTTTTGAAATGCCGGTCGGGGTGGGTTTCGCCTTGGCCCTGCCGGTGGTCGCTTGGGTCGGCGCGCCCTTTCACTTGAACGCTTGGAAGGGGATTCGCCGCGGGGACGTGACCATGGATAGCCTGGTGTCGTTGGGATCCACGGCGGCCTTCACCGCCTCCTTGCCCGCGCTTTTTCGCGTCCCCCTGCCGGTTTATTTCGACGCCGCGGCCCTGATCGTTTTTTTCGTGGCGCTGGGGCGTTATCTTGAAAGCGTGGGCCGGCGGCACGCGGGGGACGCGCTGGAACTTTTAATGAGGCAGCGGCCCCAATCCGCCCACCTGCTCAAGACCAGCTACCAGGTGGACGTGCCGCTGGAGGCCGTGGGCCCGGGCGATTTGATCTTCGTCAAACCCGGCGAGCAGATCCCCGTGGACGGCGAGGTCGTGGACGGCAAGGGTTGGGTGGATGAGTCGCTCTTGACCGGCGAGTCCGCGGCCGTGGAAAAGCGGCCGGGCCGCCGGGTTTATGGCGGCACCCTGAACGGACAAAGCGCCCTGACGGTTCAAGTGGAGGGCCTGGGCGCGGACAGCGCCTTGGGCCGGCTCATCCGGCTGGTCGAGGAAGCGCAAGGCTCCAAAGCCCCCATCCAGGCCCTGGCCGACCGGGCGGCGTCCTTTTTCGTACCGGCGGTTTTGATCCTGGCCTTGGCCACTTTCGCCGGCTGGACTTGGGCGGCCCATCATCCCTGGACCGAGGCCTTGTCGCGCGCGGTCTCGGTTTTGGTCATCGCCTGTCCCTGCGCGCTGGGCCTGGCCACGCCGGTGGCCTTGATGGCGGGCGTGGGATTGGCGGCCCGGCGGGGCATCCTCATCCGCCGGGCCGAGGCTTTGGAAAAAAGCCGGGACATCCAGGCCGTCGTGTTCGACAAGACCGGCACCCTCACCGAGGGGCGGCCCCGCTTGATGGACCTTTTGGTCACCGAGGGCTGGAGCGAGCAAAAAGTATTGCGTTACGCGGGCGCCTTGGAGAAGGGCGTCAACCACCCGCTGGCGGCGGCGGTTTTGCGCGAGGCCATGATCCTGGACCTGGTGTTGCCCGCGGCGGCGAACGTGGTGGAAACGCCCGGCGCCGGCGTCAAGGGCTGGGTGGAGGGCCACCAAGTGGCCGTGGGCACCAAGGCCTTCGTGGAATCCATCGAGGGAGTGGTGTCCAGCCCGCAGGTGCGCTCCAACGCCGAGGCCTACCGGCAAGCGGGCCAGACCGTGTCGCTGATGGCCATCGAGGGCCAAGTGGTGGGCGTTTTCGCCATGGAAGACCCCTTGCGGCAGGGGGCGCGGCAAGTGGTGGGGGAACTCCGCAAGATGGGGCTTAAGACCCATCTTTTGACCGGCGACGGGTCCGTGGTGGCGGCCCGGGTGGCCCGGAAGGCGGGCGTGGACGATTTTCAAGCCGGCGTGACCCCCGCGGGCAAGTTGGATTACCTGCGCGAGCTGCAAGCCAAGGGCCTCAAGACCGCCATGGTGGGCGACGGCTATAACGACGCGCCGGCCCTGGCGGCGGCGGATTTGGGCATCGCCATGGGGTCGGGCACGGACGTGGCCCTGGCCTCGGCGGACATCATCCTGCTGCGGGGGGAACTGGGGAAAGTGGTGGAAGCCCTGGGGCTGGCCCGGCAGACGCTCCGGGTGATCCGGCAGAACCTGGGATGGGCCTTCCTCTATAACCTCTTGGCCCTGCCCCTGGCGGTTTTCGCTTCCGTCCCGCCGGCCCTGGCGGCGGCGGCCATGTCGCTGTCGTCGCTGTCGGTGGTGGCCAACTCGCTCAGGCTTTACGCTTACAAGCCCCGGACCCCGGCAGGCGGCGGTTGACAGCCCCCCGGGGGCTTTTTATCCTAGCCTCACTTTTAATCTCCCCGAGGTGCGCATGAAAGCTTCCTGTTTTTCGCTTGGTCTCATTTTGTCGGCGGCGGTGGGCCTGGTTTCCTGCGGCCCTAAGGTGAACCCTAACGAGATCGTGATCGGGGAATACGGCTCCCTGACGGGACCGGCGGCCACCTTCGGCCAGTCCAACCACGAGGGCCTGACCCTGGCGGTGGACGAGATCAACGCGGCCGGCGGCATCCAGGGCAAGACCCTGCGGGTCGTCAGCCTGGATGACGAGGGCAAGCCCGAGGAAGCGGCCTTGGCGGTGACCAAGCTCATCACCGAGGACCACGCCCAGGTCGTCATCGGCGAAGTGGCCAGCTCCAATTCACTGGCGGCCGCCCCCATCTGCCAACAGCACCAGGTCCCCATGATTTCCCCCTCCTCCACCAACGTGCAGGTCACGAAGGTCGGGGATTATATTTTCCGCATGTGTTTCATCGATCCCTTCCAGGGCCAAGTGATGGCGGATTTCGCGCTCGGGAAGCTCAAGGCCCGCACGGCGGCCGTCATGCGGGACCAGAAAAGCGATTACAGCATGGGCTTGGCGGACGCCTTCGTGAAGCGCTTCACGGCCAAGGGTGGCGTGATCGTCTCCGACCAAAGCTACGTGCAGGGGGATATCGACTTCAAATCCCAGCTCACGACCATCCGGGGCAAGAAGCCGGCGGTCATCTTCGTGCCCGGCTATTACACCGAGGTGGGGCTCATCGCCCAGCAAGCCCGGGAACTGGGCGTGAAGGTGCCCTTGATGGGCGGCGACGGGTGGGACTCGGCCAAGCTTTTTGAGATCGGGGGGGCCGCCCTCGACGGTTGCTATTTCTCCAACCACTATTCGTCCCAATCCACCGACCCCCAGGTGGTGGCCTACGTGAAAAAATACAACGACCGTTTCCACCACACGCCCGACGCCTTGGCCACCCTGGCCTATGACGCGGGCGGTTATTTGGGTTACGCCTTGAAGAACGCCAAGAGCGCCTCGGGCCCCGATTTGCGCGACGCGCTGGCGGCGGTCAAAAAATATCCGGGCGTGACCGGCGACATCACCTTGGACGCCGACCGCAATCCCATCAAGCCCGCGGTGGTCTTGAAAATCGAGGGCGGTAAGGCCGATTACGTGGCCACCGTGAAGCCCTAAGGCCCCTGGGGGCGCCCCCCAGGGAATGGGGTGTTGGTTTAAAAATCCACAATTGCCCCCGCCCGCCCGGGTGGGGGCTTTTTTTTGAAAAGCGCCCCCTTCTTGTCGCTCCCCGGGCGGTCCCGTCCCGCCGGATTTAAAACCCCCGATAAATCAGAAAGTTCCGGACCTCTTCGCCGCCGCCGCCGGGCGCCTGCCCAAAAGTGGGTAAAATTTTCCGCACGGTTTTTGGGGGTTTGTTTTTTCCTTTTTCGATTCGGGCGGATTGAAACCAGTTTACGAAGTGTTTCCTTGAAAAGGATTTCGCCTTTTGATTTTATGGGGAGGCAATCGCCGCGATATTAGGAAGGTGCCGATGCCCAAAGGATCGCTCATGAACAAAACCAACCCGGGCTCGTTCGACCTGCAGGAAGTCATCGAAAGCGAACTCATCGAGGCGCATTTCCAGCCCCTGGTCTCCCTCAAGCGCAAACAAATCGTCGGTTACGAGGGCTTGAGCCGGGGATTGAACCCCAGCGACCAATCCCTGATCCCGCCCTCCGCGCTTTTCATGGAAGCCAACGTCCAGGGGCTCCAATTGGAGCTGGACCGCCTGTGCCGCAAGAAGGCCATGGAGGCTTTCCGGAACCTTCCGGGCGGCTCGGCGGATTTCATCCTGTCCCTGAACCTGGACGCCTCCGTCATGGACCAGGGCGCCGCGGGCAGCGGGCACCTGCGTAACCAAGTGATGGAAATGGGTCTCAACCCCCGGAACATCGCCATCGAGATCATCGAGTCCAACGTCGAGGACATGAAGGAACTTCAGAAATTCGTGCAGACCTACCGGGGCTACGGCTTCCTCATCGCCCTGGACGACGTGGGCGCGGGCCATTCCAACCTCAACCGCATCCCGCTCATCAAGCCCGACATCCTCAAGATCGACCGCTACCTGATCCAGGACATCCAGGACGATTTCTACAAGCAGGAGGTCCTCAAGTCCCTTTTGTCCATGGCCCGGTTCCTGGGCACCCTCATCATCGCCGAGGGCGTGGAAACCGAGGAGGAATCCATGACCTTGCTGGACATGGGCGTGGACATGGTGCAGGGCTATTTCTTCGCCAAGCCGTTGCCCCCGGAGAAGCTCGACAACGCCGCGGTGCTCGACAAAGTGGAACGCCTGGGGACGGCGTTCAAGCAAAAGCTCATCCGCAAGATCGACCGTAAGCGCTTCAGCATGGACAAGTACTATTCCATGATCCTGGAAATGCAGATCGATCTGGAAAAGACCCCGCCAGACCAGTTCGACGCCCAGCTCGCGGGCATGATCGCCAAATTCCCCCAGGCCGAGGGGCTTTACATCCTGGACGAGAACGGCCTGCAGATGACCGAAACGGTTTTGGGCGCCTGCTCCAAGAACCGGCGCAACCCCGTCATGTTCCACCCGGCGGCCAAGGGCTCGGACCATACCCTGAAGGACTATTATTATTTCCTGATGGAGACCGACCTGGGGAAGGGGAGCTTCGTGACCAAACCCTATCTCTCCATGGCCACGGGCAACGTTTGCGTGACGCTGTCGGCCCTCTTCAAGGACGCCGACCAGAAGAAATACATCCTCTGCATCGACATCAACACCGAAGGCCTGTAAGCGAAGGTTTTTGCCGTCAAGACCGCCAAGCCCCGAAAAGAGGGGGCCGACGCGTCGGGCGCAAATGGGTGGATTCCGGGCCCTCTTATTTGACGGTCTTGATTTTGGTTTTCTTGGCGGACTTGGCGCCTTGGCGGTGAAATGATTTTGCCGGGTTCCTTAATTCCAATAGGCTGATCTCCGGCGGCAGGCCGAAGCGGAAGGGCACCATCCAAAAGCCCGTTCCCACGGTGACGTAGAGGTGGCTGTCCCCCTTCTTGAAGTGCCCCATGTGCCAGGGCGTGAAGGCCTTGGCCAGGGACCAATCCAAAAACCTCAAACCCAATTGCCCCCCGTGGGTATGGCCGCTCAGGGTCAGTTCCACCCGGTGCCGCGCCGCTTCCTCGAAGGCCTGGGGCTGGTGGGCCAAAAGCAGGGTGGGCGCGCCCTTGGGTTTCCCCCTCAGGGTTTTGTGCAGGTCCGGCGCCAAGTCGCTGAAGCGCGCGTGGCGCCTGGCCGCGTAGTCCGAAAGCCCCGCCACCCAGAGGGAGGCCTTGCCGCGCCTCAAGGCGAAACCCTCGTTCACCAAAATCCTCAAGGCACTTTGCCGGACGGCCTGGATGGTCTCGTGCCCGCCGCCGTAAAGGTCGTGGTTGCCCAGGATGGCCACCCGGGGGATGGGCGAGGGGACCTGGCTCAAGCACTTGAGGAACTTGGGGATATAGAAGGCGTTGTCGTCCGTGATGTCGCCGGCGATGACCAGAAGGTCGGGCTTTTCGGCGAGGGCCAGCCGCACGAACTGCCTCAAGCGGGAAGCCCGGGTGAAGAGCCCCACGTGCAGGTCCGACAGCATGGCGACCTTGAACCCATGAAAAGCCTTCGGCAGGCGCTTCAGGGGGACTTGAACCCGGGCCACGTGCCACCCGAAGAGCGCCTGGGCCATGCCGATCAACCAGACGGCCAGCAAGAGGGTGAGGGTGAGGTCGGCGGGCGCGCGGCTGAAATCCGCGAAGGCGATGGGACCGAGGGCCAAGCGCCGCAAAACCCAGGCCGCGCCGTCCAGGGCCAAGAATAAGTTGAAGAGCACCATGAAGAGGGTCCAGGTGAACCAAGGGGGCCCCAAGAGCGCCCTCACCCAGCGCAGGAAGGTGCTGGTCCGGCGCCGGAAGATTTTGGGCACGAAAACCCACAGCAGGTTGCCCAAGAAGAAGGCCAGGAAAAACCATTGGAAATGCGCGGGATAAATCGCCCCCGCGGCGGTGAGGGTCGATAAGTTCAGCGCCGTGAAGACGGCGAAGGCCAACAGGATTTTCTGGAAGTCTTTGGCGCTGGGCAAGGGGTCCGTTCCTTGGATTCTTCCCTTAACTTCGTGCGCGCCCCGGCTTTTGTCAAGCGCCGCCCCGGCGAGCCTTTTTGGGGGCGGGGCGGTGGGTTTCCATGTACAATCCAGGCAATTCCCCGGCAAAGGACAGCGATGGAAGGCTTTTTCCAACTCCTTTTAAACGGCGCGGCCCTGGGTTCCATCTATGCCCTGATCGCGCTGGGCTATACCTTGGTCTACGGCATCCTGAGCCTCATCAATTTCGCCCACGGGGATTTGGTCATGGTGGGCGCCTATGCGGGGCTCTTCGCTTCCCTGGCCCTGGGGGCGGCGGACCATCCTTCGCCCGAAAAGCTTTTGCTGGTCCTCGGGATCGCCATGGCGGCCGCGGGACTGGTGGGGATCGCCATCGAGCGCTTCGCCTATCGCCCCTTGCGGGGCGTGCCGCGCCTGAACCTGCTTATCACGGCCGTGGGCGTGTCCTTGCTTTTGGAAAACCTGGGCCAGGTCTTTTTCGGCGCCACGCCCCGGGTTTTCCCCGACCTTTTGCCCTCGGTCAATCTTTGGCAATCGGGCCAAGTGGCCGTGACCAACCAACAGGCCGTGGTGTTCGGCACCGCCTTGGGGCTCATGGTGGTTTTGGAATGGATCGTGCAAAAGACCCGCCTGGGCCGGGCCATGCGGGCGGTGGCCCATTCGCATGAGACGGCGGCCCTGGTGGGCATCCCGGTGGATATGGTGATCGCCTTCACCTTCGCGGTGGGCTCGGCCCTGGCCGCGGCGGCGGGGGTGCTCATCGGCATTTCCTATCCCCGGGTGGATCCCTTGATGGGCATTATGATCGGCATGAAGGCCTTCGTGGCGGCGGTCTTGGGCGGGATCGGGAGCATCCGGGGGGCGGTGGTGGGCGGCTTCCTCATGGGGATCCTCGAGGCCATGGTGGTGGGTTATGGCTCCTCCACTTACCGGGACGCCCTGGCCTTCGTGATCCTGATCCTCATCCTGCTCTTCCGGCCCGCGGGGCTTTTCGGCAAGTACCAACCGGAGAAGGTCTGACCATGAACAACCTGCGCTGGTTCCTCATCCTCGTGGGGCTTGCGGCCATGACCCAGGGCCTAGTGCTGGTCTTGCCGCCTTACTTGAGCGAGCTCTTCACCCTTTGCTGCATCAACGCCATCTTGGCGGTGTCGCTCAACTTGGTGAACGGCCTTTCGGGGCAGTTCTCCTTAGGGCAAGCGGGCTTCATGGCCATCGGGGCCTATAGCTCGGCCTCGGTCAGCCTCTTCCTTTTGCCGGGGTGGGAATCCAGCGCCTTCGGGACCCAAGCCGCCCTCTTCATTTCGCTGGCGGCGGCGGCCTTGGCCGGCGCCTTGGCGGGCTACCTGGTGGGGCTCCCCACCCTGCGCCTCAAGGGCGACTACTTGGCCATCGCCACCCTGGGAGTGGGCGAAATCATCCGGGTGGTCATCCTGAACCTGGACAAGGTCGGGGGCGCCCGGGGGCTTTACGGCATTCCCGCCGGGACCAGCGCCTTCGTGACGGTGCTGATCCTGATGGGCTTGGTGCTTTTGACCCACCGCTTCGTGCATTCCACCCATGGCCGGGCGCTGCTCGCGGTGCGGGAGAACGAGATCGCCGCCGAGGCCATGGGGGTGGACACCATCGCTTATAAGGTGAAGGCCTTCACGGCTTCGGCGGCGGCCGCGGCGGTGGCCGGCGGGCTCTTCGCGCATTTCCTTTGCTACCTCAATCCCTCGTCCTTCGGCTTCATGAAATCCGTCGAGATCGTCATCATGGTGGTCCTGGGCGGCATGGGCTCGGTCTCGGGCTCGGTCTTGGCCGCCTTTGTCCTGACCCTCCTGCCGGAGGCCTTAAGGCCCCTTCAAAGCGTCACCCACCTGGACTTGCGGCTCGTCATTTTTGCCCTGCTGCTCATCCTCATGATGATCCTCAGGCCCCAGGGCATCTTCGGCCGCAGGGAATTCTGGGAGATCTTCAAATATAAACGAAGGAAAAGGGCGTGAGCGCCGCGCCGGTCTTGGACGTTGAGAACGTGACCCTGGCCTTCGGCGGGCTGGTGGCGGTGGATGATTTTTCCCTGGCCCTGCGCGAGGGGGAATTGGCCGGGCTCATCGGCCCCAACGGCGCGGGCAAGACCACGGTCTTCAACATCCTGTCGGGGATCTACCGGCCCCAGGCGGGCGACGCCCGGGCTTTCGGCAAACCCATCCTGGGGCTCAAGCCCCACCAAATCACCCATTTGGGCCTGGTGCGCACCTTCCAGAACATCCGCCTCTTCAAGGAACTGACGGTGGAAACCAACATCCAGGTGGCCTTCCACCACTCCAACCCCTACGGCGTGGCGGCGGCGCTGTGGGGCACGAAACGCTTCCAATATTTCGAGAGGGTTTTCGCCGAGGAAACCCAACGCCTGATGGAAACCCTGGAACTCACCCACCGCCGGGGCGCCTTGGCCGGGGCGCTTCCTTACGGTGACCAGAAAAAACTGGAGATCGCCCGGGCCCTGGCCACCGGCGCCCGGATATTGCTTTTGGACGAGCCCGCCGCCGGCATGAACCCCCAGGAATCCCAATGGCTCATGGACGCCATCCGCCGCATCCGGGACGAGTTCAAGCTGTCGATCCTGCTGATCGAGCATGACATGAAGTTCGTCATGGGCCTTTGTGAGAGGCTCGCGGTCATGGACCACGGCGTCAAGATCGCCGAGGGCACGCCGAAGGAAGTCCAATCCGACCCGAAGGTCATCGAGGCTTATTTGGGGGTCAAAAAGAAAAAATGACCGCGCCCCTCCTTGAAATCAAAAATCTGTCGGTCTTTTACGGGGCGGTCCAGGCCTTGAAAGGGGTCAGCTTGGCCGTGCCGAAAGGGCAAACGGTGTGCCTGATCGGGGCCAATGGCGCGGGGAAGTCCACCACGCTTCGAACCATCTCGGGGTTGGTGAGGCCCCAGGAAGGGGCCATCCGCTTTGAGGGCGAATCCATCCTGGGCCTGCCGGCCCATCAATTGGTGGGCAAGGGATTGGTTCAATGCCCCGAGGGCCGCGGGATTTTCCCCAACTTGACCGTCGAGGAGAACTTAGACTTGGGCGCTTATGCCCGCAAGGACCAGGCGGGGGTGAAGCCCGACCTCGAGAAGGTTTACGCCCTTTTCCCCAGATTGAAAGAGCGCCACAAGCAATCCGCCGGGACTTTGTCCGGCGGGGAACAGCAGATGCTGGCCATGGGCAGGGCCTTGATGGCCAAGCCCAAACTCCTGCTTTTGGACGAGCCTTCCCTGGGGCTGGCGCCCCAGATGATCGAGCTTATCTTTGAGACCATCGAGAACATCAACAAGGCCGGCACCACGGTGCTGCTCGTCGAGCAAAACGCCTTGATGGCCCTGGAAATCTCCAGTTACGCTTATGTGCTGGAAACCGGATCCGTGCTGCTGGAGGGCGAAGCCGCCAAAGTGGCCAAGGATCCCAAGGTGAAGGCCGCTTATTTGGGGGAATAGGGTCGGCTTGTTTGGAAAGCCGGACCCGCTTAAGATAACCCCTGCTTTTTCCCCTTGGAGAAAACCCTGAACCGATTCTTTCAAATCCCCCTGGTCCGTTTCCTGGCTTCCGTGAGGCTCGCCCTGCCCATGCTGCTCATCCTGGCGGCTTTGCTGGCGGCGGGCACCATCGTCGAATCCCTCTACACGTCTTCCATCGCCAAGCGCTTCGTCTATGGCACTTGGTGGTTCGGGGCCTTTTTGTTTCTATTGGCGGTCAATGTGCTCTTGTCGGCCCTTTCCCGCTATCCCTGGAAAAAACACCAGACGGGCTTCGTGATCACCCATATCGGCATCCTCTTGATCCTGGCCGGGTCCTGGGTCACCCAGAAGTGGGGCACCGACGGGCAGATCGCCGTCGCCGAAGGCGCCACGGGGGCCATCTTCCAAGAGGACAAGCCCCTTCTGACTTGCCGGGTCGACTCCGGCGAGGCCAAGCGTTTTGCCGCCGGCTTTCCCTTCCTCGCGCCCCGGCCGATTTGGCCCCGGGTTTTCCAAGTGGCGCCCGACGCGTCCGTGAAGGTGGACCGCTTTTACTTAAACGCCCAAAAGGTGGTGGAGGCGGCTCCCCCGCCGGAGGGACAAAAGGGGACCCCGGCGGTCCATGTGAGCCTTGAAAGCTCCTTCGCCGGGGCATCGGACTGGCTTTTCCTGGGCAAGGCCGATTACAACCGCCTGGACCTGGGGCCCGCCTCGGTTTTTCTCGACACCAGCGCCCATTGGCCCTTGTGGCTTAAACAAGAAGGCGCGGCTTTCCCATCCAACGCCTTGGTGATCCTGAAGATGCCCTCGGGTGCTTGGGCGGCGAAGGTGCGCCACCGGGGCCTTTGGGGAACCCTTAAACCCTTGGCGCCCGGCAAGCCCTTGCAGACGGGTTGGATGGACATGAAGGCCACCCTCACCGAAACGAAGGACCCGGCGGTGCCGGATATCCGCTACGCGCCCAGCCCCCTGGAACCGCAAAAAGAACCCCAGCCGGCCATTCATTTTGAGGCGCGCCAGGGACCGGCCAGCGCCGAGGGTTGGATGGGTTATGAGGACCAGATGTCCTTCAACCTGGGACCCCACGCTTGGGAACTTTCTTATGGGCCCCGCCAGGCTTCCTTGCCCTTCAGCGTGCAATTGATCAAGTTCAAGCTGGGCCTGGATCCGGGCACGCAAAACCCGGCCTCTTACGCCAGCGACGTGGTGGTCCGGGGCTTTAACGGCGCTGCCGGCCAAGTCTTCGACATCCACATGAACCATCCCCTGCACCAGTCGGGCTATACCCTTTACCAGGCTAGTTATTTCCCCTCGGGCCATGGAAAATACACTTCGGTCTTTTCCGTGGGCCGGGATCCGGGGCTGGCCTTAAAGTATGTGGGCGCCCTGGGATTGGTGTTGGGCATCATCTTCATGTTTTGGTTCAAAAACCCCGCTTGGAAGAAAAAGGAAAGCGATGAAATTCCCCCGCCTGCTCCGCCTGCCGCTCCTGCTGCTTAGCCTGGCCCTGCCGGGCCTTGGCGCCGCCGCGCCCGAGTTCGACTTTTCCACCTTGTCGGCCCTGCCCATCCAGAGCGGAGGCCGGGTGAAGCCCTTCGACACTTTCGCGCGGGAAAGCGCCCGGCTGGTGACGGGCCGGGAAAGTTTTGGGGGATTTTCGCCGACCGCCCTGTTGCTGGATTGGATCGCCAAGCCCGAGGATTGGTCGAAAAGGGACTTCATCCTGGTGGAAAACGCCCAGCTCAAGGCCATCCTGCAAATCCCCGCCGGTCAAAGCCGCGTGTCGCCCGAGGCCTTGCTCCAGGATGAGGCCTTCCTGGATTTCGTGAAGTCCATTCAAGGCAAGGCGCCCCAAAAGGGGGGCCTGAACCCGCTGGAAAAAGCCGCCCAAACCCTTTTTGCCCGTTTGGAAAGGTTCGAGGACATCGAGTCCGGGGACGCCCTGGCCTTCATTCCCGTGCCGGGTTCGGAACAATGGCTTTCCATGGGGGAATTGCGCCGGGCCTTCGACAAGGCGCCTAAAAAAATGCCGCCGGTGGCCCAGGAGCTTTTGCTTCGTTTCGCCGAAATCCTGAAGGCTTACGCCGAGGGCGACGTTTCGGGCTTCACCGCCCAGGGCCTGCAATGGGCCGCGATCCTCAAGCCCGTCCAAGACAACCCCGACATCAGGCCCTCCCGCCTGGCCTTGGAGGTTTTTTACAACCAATTGAAGCCCTTCCGCTGGGCCTGGGTCTTGCACTTGGCGGCGGCGCTTTTATTCTCGCTTTCCCTCTTGGGGAAGGCCCCCAAACTTTTTAAGGCCGGGCTTTTCTTCTTCGGGTCGGCCCTGCTCCTGAGCGGGTTCGGCTTCACGGCCCGTTGCCTGATCGCGGGCCGGCCGCCGGTGTCCAACATGTATGAGTCCATCATTTGGGTTACCTTCGGCATGACGGTCTTCGCCCTGGTGTTCGAGTGGGTGTTCAAGAACCGCCTCTTCGTGTTGGCGGGCTCGCTCTTGGCGGTCTTGGGGTTTGTCTTGGCCGACAACGTGCCTTCGGTGCTGGACCCTTCCATCCAGCCGCTGGAGCCGGTGCTGCGGGACAATTTTTGGCTGACCATCCACGTGCTGACCATCACGCTCAGCTACGCGGCCTTTCTTTTATCCTTGGGAATCGGCCACGCGGCCCTTTGGACCTTGTGGCGCCACCCGAAGGACGCCGAAACCCTCAAGACCCAAGCCCAACTCATTTACCGGGTGGTGCAGGTGGGCGTGGTGCTTTTGGCCGCGGGGACCATCTTGGGCGGGGTTTGGGCCAGCTATTCCTGGGGCCGTTTTTGGGGATGGGACCCCAAGGAAACCTGGGCGCTCATCGCCTTGCTCGGTTACGTGGCCCTGCTCCATGGGCGTTTGGCCGGATGGCTGAAGGAAAAAGGATTTGTACTGGGCGCGATTGGCGCCTTCCTCGGCGTGCTCATGGCCTGGTACGGGGTCAATTTCGTGTTGGGCGTGGGCCTGCACAGCTACGGCTTCTCCAAGGGCGGCTTGCCCTACGTGGTTTCATTCGTGGTCTTGGAGCTGGCCCTGGTGGCCTGGGTGGGCCTGGGCGCGAACCAGAAAGAGGGAACGGCATGAACCTCCTTTTAACCGGGGCCACGGGCACCGCGGGCTCCAAGGCCCTTGAGGCGGCCCTGGGCGACAAGCGGGTCAAGAAAGTCACCGTGCTTTCCCGCAAGGCCCTGGGGCTCAAGCACCCCAAGCTGAAGGTCCTTTTGATGGACGATTTTTCCGATTACTCGAAGGTGAAGAAAGACCTGAAAGGCCAGGACGCCTGCCTTTGGTGCTTAGGGATATCCCAAAACGCGGTCGATGAGGCCGACTATATCCGCATCACCTACGATTACGCCCTGGCGGCCGCCAAGGCCTTGTTGAAGGCCAGCCCCAAGGCCGCCTTCTGTTTCCTCAGCGGCGATGGGGCGGCCACCAGCGAGAAAAGCCCCATGTTGTTCGGGCGCATCAAGGGGAAGACCGAGAACGCCTTGGGCCGTTTGGGGTTCAAGCGCCTCTATCATTTCCGCCCGGGTTACATCCATCCCACGAAGGACCAGCCCAAGAAGCTGGTTTATGAGCGGATCATGGAGCCCCTCACGCCGCTCCTGCGCCGCTTCATCCCCAGCATGATCGTTTCCTCGGCGGATTTGGGGAAGGCCATGGTGGAGGCGGCCTGCGAAGGGGCGCCGAAGAGGGTCTTAAGCAACTTGGACATCCTGGCGCTGGCGAAAAAGGCGAGGATCCCCAAGCGTTAAGTTTGGCCCGCTTGTCATTGCTTCGTCGCGGGCTCCTCGCAATGACGAATGGCAATAATCAGTCGTCCCTGGATTTTGATTCCCTCCGCCAATGCTTCGGGAAAATCCAGGGATTCCCAATTGCTTTTGAAAATCAATATACAATGATGCGATTGGTCAAACTCCGTATAACGCCCCGAACTTCTTCTCGAGATAATCTAAAAAGAAATCGCTGGTGAGGGGCTTGCCCGTCACTTTTTCGCACAAGTCCCCCGCCAGATAGCGTTGTCCCTCGGCGTGGATCTTCTCGTTGAGCCATTTCTTCAAGGGCAAGAAATCGCCCTTTTCAAATTTGGGCTCGAAGGGCCCCGCTTCCCGGGCCGCCGCGGCGAAGAACTGGGCGGAATAAAGGTTGCCCAGGGTGTAGGTGGGGAAATAACCGAAACTGCCGTGGCTCCAATGCACGTCCTGCAGGCACCCCTTGGAGTCGTCCGGCGGCGTGATCCCGAAGGATTCCTTCATGGCCTTGTTCCAGGCTTCCGGCACGTCGGCCGCCTTTAATTTGCCCGTGATGAGGGCGACCTCGATGTCATAGCGCAGGGCCACGTGCAGGTTGTAGGTGACCTCGTCGGACTCGGTGCGGATGAAGGAAGGCGACGAGTGGTTGATGGCGAAGTGGAAGGCCTCCAGCGACAGGTCGTCGAAGACGCCCGGGAAGGTTTTTTTCAGCTCCGGGAAGGCGAATTTCCAGAAGGGCAGGCCCCGCCCCACCAGGTTCTCCCAAAGTCGGGACTGGGACTCGTGGATGCCCAGCGAAACCGCCGAGGCCCGGGGCGTGCCGTAATGGCCGTCCGAGGGCAAGCCCTGGTCGTAAAGCCCGTGGCCGCCCTCGTGCAGGGTGCTGAAGAAGGAATTCTCGAAATTGGTTTCCTCGAATCGGGTGGTGATGCGGGTGTCGCCCGGCCCGAGCCCGGTGGTGAAGGGATGGGCGGAAACGTCGATGCGGCCCCGGTTGAAGTCAAAGCCGATGGCCTCGGCCAGCCGGCGGCAGAAGGCCTGCTGGAGAGGAATGGGGCAGGCGCGCTTGAGGATGGAAAGGTCCGGTTGTTTTGGGGCCGAGGTGATCTTCGCCACCAAGGCCGAGAGGCGCTTTTTGAGCGGGGGGAAAAGCTGGTCCAGTTGCGCCGAGGTCAGGCCCGGCTCATAGTCCTCCAAGAGGGCGTCATAGGGGCTCTTTTCGTAACCGTAGCATTCGGCTTGTTGCTGGGTGAGGGCGATGATTTTTTCCAGCCAGGGCTGGAACCGCTTGAAGTCCTTGGCCTTGCGGGCCTCGACCCACTCCACTTGGGCGTTGGAGGTGGTGCGGGCCATTTCCTCGACCAGTGATTGGGGCAGTTTCTTGGAGCGTTCATAGGACCTTTTCCACTCGCGCAGGTTGACGGCCTTGTCGCCCAAGGGGTCGCCTGGCGCCGCCAAGGCCTGGTCGATCAAGCCGCCCACTTGGGGATCGGTGAATTTTTGGTGGCACAGGCCGGCCAAGAGGGACAACTGGTCGGCCCGGTAGGGCGCGCCCGCCCCCGGCATGTAGACTTCCTGGTCCCAGCCCAGGACCCCGGCGGTATTGCCGAGCAAAGCCAGCTCCTTCATTCGGGTCAAAAGTTCCTCATAGGCTTTCTCGGGCGTCATGGGTCCTCGCTTGTGGTTTAGAATGGGGCCAGCATAACGAAAAAGACCCGGGGAAGGAAAGCCCTTGGGCTTTGGGGAGGCGAGCATGGAAACGCAATGGGCCGACGGCTACCGCATCAGCGACGATCCCGCCCGGGTGGATTTGGAGCTCCTCACCCGTTGGCTTTCCGGCACCTATTGGGTGCCCGGCATCGGGCAGGACGAGGTCCGGCGGAGCCTTCGCCACTCTTCCCTGGTGGTCAGCGCGCACTCCGCTGGAGGCGCCCCGGTGGGGTTCGCCCGGGTGGTTTCGGATAAAACCCGCTTCGGCTATTTCATGGATGTATATGTCGAAGAAACGCACCGGCGGCGGGGCCTGGCCAAAGCCATGATCCAATTCGCGATGGACCACCCGGACCACCGGGGTGTTTATCTTTGGCTCTTAGCCACCCGGGACGCCCAATCGGTTTATGCCAAGGCGGGCTTCCGTCCCCTGGCCCATCCCGAGCGTTGGATGGAGATCCAAAAAGGCCGGCCCGTCAGTCCTTGAAGGCCGCCCGGATGTAATCGACGTCCTCGGCGCTGAGGGGTTCGTCGGCGGCCTGCAAATTGACTTGGACCTGCCTCAAGTTCCGGAAGCCGGGGATGACGCAGGCCACCACGGGGCTCGCCAAGGGATATTGGAGGGCCACCCGGGCCAGATCGGGGATCCCGCCGCCGAAGCGCGATTTGAGCTTCTCGATTTTGGGTTGGACCTTCGTGAGGCCCTCGGAGGTGAAACGTTGGTCGCCCAGCCGGTGGTCGCCCGCCTCGAACTGGGGCGGGTTCTTGGGGTCGAACTTGCCGAGCAAAACCCCTTGGTTCAGGGGCGAGAAGGCCACGAAACTCATCTTGCGCTCATCCAATAACTTCCTCACCGGCGAGCCTTCCCGGATGAATTGGTCGTCCATGATGTGGCCCCAGCTTTGGAGCACGTCGGGTCCCACTTTCGGCACCAGCCGGGTGAAGTCCCCCGCCGAGTAGGCCGACTGCCCAATGAGGCGGATCTTGCCTTCTTGCTTGAGCTTGCGCATGACGGCCACCGCGTCGTCCAGATATTGGTCGTTGGGCCCGAAGTCGCCGTGGTGGAAATAATAAAGGTCCAGGGTCTCGCGCCTTAAATTCACCAGCGACTGCTCGCATTGGTGCCGGATATGGGCCGGTTCGTAGGCGTGGGCGGCCGTGCCGGGAAACCAACCGACCTTGGTCGCCACCACCATTTTCTTGGCCTTGTCGCCCAAAACCCTCGCCAGCATCCGCTCGGCCTTGCCGTTGCCGTAGACGTCGGCGTTGTCGAAATGGTTGACGCCCGCGTCCAAGGCGAAGTCGACGGCTTTTTTTACCTCCGCCTCGTCCACGTCGGCCCACCCGTTGGGATCGCCGTTCACCCAATTCAAGCCTCCCAGGGTCCAACAGCCCAAGCTGATTTCCGAGACCTCGAGGCCGGATGTGCCCAACTGGCGGTATCGCATGGCTTCTCCTCAGGAACAGGTTGTTCATTAAACCGGGGTCATGGTAGCAAAAGCGCGGGGCCCCGGGGGGACGGACTGGGTAATTTTTTCCCACCGGCGGAGGGGCGACTTTTTTCTCGGTTCCAACCGGGCCGCGGGGCTGTTTAAAATAAGACCAGTTTTGTTCATTAACGCCGGGAGTGGGAAAATGAGAAAGCCTTCGGATTGCAGGTTGTTAATCGCCGAGGATGAGGTCGGGATCCAGAAAATCTACGAGAAGACTTTCGCCCAAGAAGGCTATCAAATCGTCTTGGCCGCCACCGGGGGGGAAATCCTGGCCGAGCTTGAGGAAACCCGGTTTGACCTTTTGATCACCGACCTGAAGTTGGACCACACCAGCGCCTTGGAAGTGCTGCCTACCATCAGCAAGCGTTATCCGCAGCTGCCCATCGTGGTGGTGTCGGGCCATTACGATAAATTGGGGGATACCTTCAGCCGGAAGGGCTATAACATCCGCCTCTTTTTCAACAAGCCCTTAAGCACCAGCGTGCTCAAGAGCGCCGTGCGCAACCTCTTGGGGATCCCCGAGGACGTCGCCGCCCCCGAGGTGTGAGTCTTTCGGAGGTTGGTTCCTTTGGGGGCGGATGGGTATTTTTTTCCCGGACGAAGGCCCTCGGGGCCCCGATTCCCTTATTTCACCCTGGCACGGGGCTTGCTTAATAAAAAGTTGTCGCCAATTAAAAGCCAGGAGCCTTGAAATGAAGAAATATTCCGATTTCCGTATTCTGATCGCCGAGGATGAGCTGGGAATCCGCCGGGTCTATGAGAAGGCCTTCGCCCAAGACGGTTACGAGGTGGTCATGGCCACTTCGGGCGGCGAGGTCATGGCCGAATTGGCCGAGGGTCCCTTTGACCTGCTCATCACCGATTTGAAGCTGGAGCACACCAGCGCCCTGGACGTCCTGCCCTACATCCGCAAGAACCACCCGAACCTTCCCATCGTGGTGGTGTCGGGCCATTACGCCCAGCTCACCAACGACTTCAAGGCCCGGGGCTACAACGTGAAGTATTTCTTCAACAAGCCCCTGGGGCTCAACGTGCTGCGCTCGGCGGTCCGCGAGATTTTGGGAATTCCCGAAGAGGCGGTCACGGCCGCCAAGGCTTCCTTTTTCTGAGCCCGGCTTTCATGGGGGCCGCGGCTTGCGGGCCCCTATTTTAAAGGTGCGCCGCCCTTTTTAACCGGTCGTTGATGGCCCGGCCCAATCCCAGGTCCGGGACCCGGACCGCGAGGATCAGATCCAAGCCCAAGTCGTCCAACCGCCGCAAGGCCGAAAAGAGGTTCGCGGCGGCTTCCCGGAGGTCGCCCTGGGGGGACAAGTTTTCCATCGCTTGGAAGGACGGAAGGAAGGGGGGCGGGCCAAACCACAAGAGGCCCGTCCCTTTTTTTATTTCGCCCGGCGGCCCCTCCACCAAGCTTAAGGGCGTGCGGGGCGCGTAATGCCGTTCCAATTGGCCGGGCGCCTGGGGGCGGGAAGAGGAATGGGCCGCCACCTCGATCTTGCCGATGACCGATTCCAACTCTTCCAGGGAAAGCCCCCCGGGCCGCAGTAGGACGGGCTTCTCCCCCGTGAAGGAAACCACGGTGGATTCCACCCCCACCGAACAAGGCCCCCCGTCCAAAATCAAATCCACTTGATCCCCCAGGGAACGGCGTACATGGTCGGCGGTGGTGGGGCTGACGGCGCCGAAGGGATTGGCGCTGGGCGCGGCGATGGGCCGCCCCGATTCTTGGATGAGCTGGAGCGCCACCGGGTGCCGGGGCACCCTTAGGGCCACCGAGGGGAGCGAAGCGGTCACCAGGTCGGGGATAGAAGGACCCTTGGGCAGCACCAAGGTGAGGGGGCCGGGCCAAAATTTCTCGGCTAATTTCATGGCGTCTTTCGGGAACCGCGAGGCCAAAATTTCGGCTTGGCGCAGGTCCGCCACATGCACGATGAGGGGGTCGAATTGGGGCCGGTTCTTCGCCTCAAAGACCCGGGCCACCGCCAGGGGGTTGGTGGCGTCGGCGCCCAGGCCATAGACGGTCTCGGTGGGAAAGGCCACCAAGGCGCCGTCCTGGATGAGTTGGGCGGCTTTTTGGATTTCGGAAGTCACAGGAGGCCCTTATTTCCCATTTTATTTTGATCGAGGTGACAGGGGGGCGTCAGCCCGTGTTCTTGAGGCCGGCCGCGATGCCGTTGATGGTCAAAAGAATGGCGTCTTCCAAGTGGGCTTTTTCCTCGTCGGTGGGGTTGTTGCGGGCCCGGCGGAGCAGCTCAATCTGGATGAAGCTCAAGGGATCGATGTAGGGGTTGCGGAGCTTGATGGAATGGGCCAGGCCGGGTTCGCGCTCCAACATTTCCCGGATCTGGGAAATCTGGCAAATCACGCCCACCGTGCGGTTGTACTCGCCCTCGATGCGCCCGAAAATTTCCCGGCCCAGGGCCTGGTCGGGCACCAGTTCGGCGTAACGGCGCGCGATGTCCATGTCGGCCTTGGACAAGATCATCTGGGCGTTGTCCAGGAGGCGCTGGAAGAAGGGCCACTGGGCGTACATTTCCTGAAGGACCGCCAGGCCCTGGGGGTCGCTCTTGAGGTATTCCTCGATGGCCGCGCCCACCCCGAACCAGCCCTGGATGGTATGGCGGCTCTGCATCCAGCTGAAGACCCAGGGGATGGCCCGAAGGTCGTCGATGCTGCGCTTGGCGCCCCGGCTGGCCGGGCGGCTGGCGATGCGGTGCTGGCTGATTTCGTTGATGGGCGTGGCGGCGCTGAAATATTCCAGGAACCGGGGATGGTCATAAATGAGGCCCCGGTAGACCTTGTAGGAAGTGGCGGCGAGCTTTTCCATCACTTGTTCCCAGTTGCGGCGCGGCACGACCTCGCGGGGCGGGAAGGAGCCGCGCAGGACGGCGTTCACGATCTGTTCCAAATGGCCCCGGGCGTTGTCCGGTTCGCTGTAAAGGTCGCTGATGACCTCGCCTTGTTCGGTGATCTTGATGCTGCCCCGGATGGTCTTGGGCGGCTGGGCCAGGATGGCCTTGTTGGCGGGCCCGCCGCCGCGGCCGATGCTGCCGCCCCGGCCGTGGAAAAGCACCAGGGAGACCTGGTGGTTGTCGGCCACCCGCACCAGCTCCACCTGGGCGCGGTAAAGGGCCCAGTTGGCGGCCAGGTAGCCGCCTTCCTTGTTGGAGTCGCTGTAGCCCAGCATGACTTCCTGTTGGTGGCCCCGGAATTCCAAGTGCTTGCGGTAGACCGGAATGTGGAAGAGCCGGTCCAGGAATTGCCCGGCGTTTCGCAGGTCCAGGCTGGTCTCCAGCAAAGGCACCACGTTCAGGCGGCTGTAGGAATCGGGCTTGAAAAGGCCGGCTTCCCGGAAAAAGAGCAGCACGGCCAGCACGTCGCTGATGTTCTTGGTCATGGAGATGATGTAGCTTTCGGTGGCCTGGGGATCCAGGTGCTCCAGGACGTGGTTGGCCATGCGGAAGGTCTCGATGGTCTCCAGGGTTTCGGCGCTGAAGGGCGTGCGCTCGGGGATCAGGGGGCGGTTGCTTTCCAGTTCCTTGGTCAAAAGCTCGATTTTGGCCTCCTCGGAAAGGGAGGCGTAGTCCTCGGCCAAACCCACGTGCCGGAAAATCTCGCCCAGGGCCGAGGCGTGGCGGCCGCTGTGCTGGCGCAAGTCCAACCGGGCCAATTGCAGGCCGAAAACCCGGACCCTGGTGCGGATGTCCTCGAGGAACCCGTCGGCCAGCACGGCCCCCCGGTGGGCGCGCAGGCTCTGGTCCATCACGTCCAGGTCTTCCAAAAGCTGCCCCGCGTGGGCGTACCAGCTGCCGGGGGAAGGGCCGGCCTCCGGGACAGGCCCCAGGTTCTTATAGTGGTCGGTGTAGGCCAGCGTGCGTTGGAGCTTCTCGTAGATGAAGCTGCATTTTTGCCGGTAAAGCTCGTTGGGCGTGCGCTGGTTGAGCCGCTCGGCCAATTCGGGGAAAAGCAGCGAGTCCAATTCCAGGGACTGGCGCAGGCGGTCGCTGATGGGCACCTGGCGGCAGGAAGAGCTCAGGCGGTCGCTCAAGAGCTCCATGGAGGTCATGTAATAGTGGATCGCGCAGCGGCGCATGATTTTGAGGGTGTCCACCGTCACTTCGGGCGTCACGAAGGGGTTGCCGTCCCGGTCCCCGCCCATCCAGGACCCGAAGGCCAGGAAGGGCCGGGACTCGAAACCGGTCTTGGGGAATTCCTCTTTCAGCGACTTTTCAAGGTCCCGGTAGAGCTTGGGGACGATTTTAAAGAGGGTTTCCTCAAAATAATAAAGATGGCCCTTCACCTCGTCCAAGACGTCGGGGCGGAATTGGCGGATTTCGTCGGTTTGCCACAAGGCCACCATCTCCTCGATGATGTGCTGCATCAGTTCTTGGCGTTCCTCGGGCAGGGCGTCCTCGCTGGTCATGCGCCGGGCCGATTTGGCGATGCGGTGCAGCTTTTCCAGCGTGGTGGGCCGCTTGGATTCGGTGGGGTGGGCCGTGAAGACCATGGTGATCCGGGCGGCGTCCAGCAATCCCTGGATTTTCTTCGGCGGGATGCCTTGCTTGCGCAGGGCCTGGACCGCCGCCGCGATGGAGCCTTCCCGCTTGGCCTGGGGGTCTTTCAGCACGATTTCCCGGGCCTGGTGGATCTGGTCGAGCTTCTCGGCCAAGTTGATGAGCCCGAAATAATGGGTGAAGGCCTTGGTGAGCTGGTTGAGCTTGTCCACCGAGAGCTTGGAAAAGATCTGGTTGAGGGATTCCACGATGGCCGGCGTGGCCTGGGTCCTCAGGTCCTTGCACAGCACGCGGACCTTTTCCACCCGGGACAGGGTGTCCGGGCCCTCTTGGTCCGAGATGACCTGGCCCAAGGTGCCCGCCAGGATGCGCACCATATGCGGCAGGGCATAGGGGTCCGACTTCGGGATGGAAGCCAGGTCCAGTTGTTTGATTTCTTCCTGAAACATTTTATTTTCCAATGACCCGAAAGCCGACCGGGTGCTTATGGAGGCTCGCGCGAGAGAAAACTTTTAAGAAAGTTTTTCCGCCAGGATCTTGGTGGCCTGGTCTTCGCGGAATTTCTTCAGTTGGGCGCCTAATTCGGGGTGGCCGGCCTGGGCCAGGATGGCCACGGCCAAAAGGGCCGCGTTGATGGCCCCCGCTTTGCCCACTGCCAGGGTCCCCACGGGAATTCCCGCGGGCATTTGAACCGTCGAAAGGAGGGAATCCAAACCGTCCAACTTGCTTTCCATCGGCACGCCCAAGACGGGCAGGAGGGTGTGGGCCGCGCAGACGCCGGCCAGGTGGGCCGCGCCGCCGGCGGCCGCGATGACCACCTTGACGCCGCGCCCCTGGGCCCCTGAGACGTACTCGGCGGTTTCCTTGGGCGTGCGGTGGGCGGACAAGACGCGGCTTTCATGGGCCACGCCGAATTGGGACAAGGTGTCCGACGCGTTTTTCATCACATCCCAGTCGCTTTTGCTTCCCATCAAGATGTTCACCAAGGGGGTGGTCATTCCAGGCCCTTTCTTTTAAGAGAGTGGGTAAAAATCCCCTTGAGTTTCGCCTGGGACGGCGAAAAATGCAACTGCGCAAGCGTGAAGTTCCGTCTTTCGCCCCCGGGGCCTCCTCCTGTAGAATGGCGCCCATGGACAGCCCCTTGATGACCAGCCAAACCTTCCTGCTCATTTACAAAGCCATCACCCAAGGCCTCATCATCGGTTTTTGCACGGCGGCCCTCATCGGCCCGATCAACTTCATGGCCGTGCGGCGAGGCATCGTGGGCGGGTTCCAGCAAACCTTCCTGGTGGGGGCGGGCGCGGCCTTGGTGGACGCCACTTGCGCCTACGCGGTCTTCGCGGGGCTTTTAAACGTGGGTTTTTCAGGCCTTTGGAAGATCATCTTGTGGGGCGTTTGCGTGGTCTTCCTCTTATATATGGCCTACGCCTTCCTCAACGAGGTCCGGGATAACCCGGAGATCATGGGCAACCCCAAGGTCCAGCGCCAGACCCAATTCGTGGACAATTCCTTCTTCATGGGCCTGCTGCTGGCCGGCAGCAACCCCTTCACCCTCATTTATTGGATTGGGATGGTCTCCACGCTTCAACTGTCGGGCAACATTGATTTGACCGGGGGGGCCGCCACGTCCTTCTTCTCGGCGGTCTTGGTGAGCGAGTTGGTTTGGTTTTGCTGCCTGGGGATGGCGGTGCATTACAGCCGCAATCTTTTCAACCGCAACATCCTCAAGGTCATCACCTGGGTTTCGGGCCTGCTCTTGGTCTTTTACTGCTGTTTCATGGCCGTCAAGGTGTTCCTCAACCTGGTGCATACCGGCGGCACGCCCTTCGTGAACCCGTAAACCACAACCTTGAGTTCTAAGGGTTGGGTTTTTAGCGCCCAGTTATGGTTGATTTTTTCAATCAACGGTTGAAAAAATCGTCATGAACTTAAAACTGATTTTGATCAGTCCTGCTCCCGCTCTACCTCAAACTCCTCCACCTCGCCGTGGCGGACCCGCGCCTTTAAAACAATGGGCCGGCAGCAATTCTCGCAGTCCGTGGTCCATTCTTGAAGGCCCGACACCGGGTCCAGAGGGGAAAAATTGGGGAAACCACAGTAAGGGCATTCGAACTCGAGGGTCACCCGGGGGGGCCTCAGTAAGTGGGCGAGGGGATGATGAGCGGGTCGCCGTTGAAGAAGTGGTTGAAGTTGATGACGTCCACTTGGTCCATCAGGTCCGGGTCCCCGGTTTCCACTAAATGGCCGTCCTGCCAATTCCAGATGGCGCCCTCGGTCTTCAAGTGGTGCTCGCCGTCCTTGTCAAAGACGCTGATGCGGCCCCGCAGGTGTTGGAGGCGCGTGTGGGACTTGGCGGGGTCATAGGTCACGATGAGTTGGGAGTCGCCGAGGGAGGTGACCAGGTTGCCCGTGTGGACCTCGAAATAGCTTTGTTGGGACGAGGAGTCGGTGGCCTTGAGCAAAAGGGTGCCGTGGTAGAGGATGATGCGCAGTTCCCGATCGCCGCCCTCCTTGTCCAATTGGTCGAAGGAAGCCACGGTGTCGCCCGTGAAGCCGATCTCATCGCCCTTGCGGGTCTTGAGGATCAGCCAGCTTTTGTCATAGACGGTCACCGCGTCGCCTTCCTCAACCACGCTGCCGGTCTGAAGCGCCGTGGCGGGCGAGCCATCGGCCTTTTGCACCATCACGGTCCCGTCCAACATCCGGACGGCGGCGTCCTTGTAGGCTGTGGCGGCCGAGGCCCCCAGGGGACAAGCCATCAAGCCCAAAAGCGAAACGAGGGTCAAGCGGCGCATGAATTCTCCTTGTGAGGGATGCGGATGGTCTTAGGTTCATGTTATCTTTTTTTGCCTGGGTGGTAAAGCGTTTGTGGCCCGGCCCCTTGAACCGGCGGAGGATCAGGAAAAATGGCTCAGACCCCGATGAATCCAAACTCCGTGGCTCTGATCACGGGTTGCTCCAGCGGCATCGGCTACGCCGCCGCCCTGAGGCTGGCGCGAGGGGGGTGGCGGGTTTTCGCGGCCCTGCGGGACCCGGCCAAGGCCGGCCCCCTGCAAAAAGAGGCGAAGGGGCTTTCGCTCGAGATCCTGGAAATGGACGTGGACAAGCCCGCCTCGGTTCAACGGGCCTTCGCGCGCCTGGGCGCCCGGGCCGGTCGGCTCGATCTTCTCGTCAACAACGCCGGTTATGGGGCCTTCGGCGCCTTGGAGGACTTCACCGACGCCGAGGTCCAAGCCCAATACCAAACCAACGTCTTGGGCCTCATGCGGGTCACGCGCTTGGCCCTTCCTTGGATGCGCGCCCAGGGCTCGGGCCGGATCATCCACCTAGGCTCCCTGGCGGGCCGGATGACCTTCGCGGGCATCGGACTTTATTGTTCCAGCAAGCACGCCGTGGAGGCGCTGACCGAGGCCCTGCGGTTGGAAACCCGACCCTTCGGCGTGCAGGTATCGGTGATCGAGCCGGGATCCCACCATACGGGCTTTAAGGACAACCGCCGCAAGAACGCGGTCTTTAAAAAGGGGAAATCCGCCTACCAATCGCGGCTGGAGAAAATATTGGAATTTGGGAACCGGCAATCGTCCAACGCCCCGGGGCCCGAAGGCGTGGTGGACATGCTGGAAAGGGCCCTCAAGGACCCCGTCATGAAAGCCCGTTACGCCGTGGGCAAAGACGCCCGGCTCTATCCCTTGGTCCGCTGGTTCTTAGGCGCCCGGCTTTGGGATCTCTTGATGGCCCGGGTGGGGCGCAAATTTGACGAAGTCCCCTTGGGGGACGAAGTCCCCGACGGAAAGCCATCTTCCGCCGCCGCATTCAAGTTTCCCAAGGGGACGAAGCCCCCGAAGGGGACTCGGGTCGCTTTGGTGACCGGCGCGACCTCAGGCTTCGGGCTTGAGACCGCCAAGCGATTGACCCGGGCGGGATGGAGGGTTTACGGCACCTATCGCAATCCCCATAAGCTCGACGCCCTTCGGGCCCTTGCCCGGGAAGGCGGGGAGGTTTTTCCCCTCTTCATGGACCTGAATCGGCCGGCGACGGTCACGCAGGGATTTAGGCGCCTGGCCCGGAAGGAAAAACGCCTGGATCTTTTGGTCAACAACGCGGGCTTCGTCATGGCGGGATTTTTGGAGGACCTGTCCGATGCCGAGTTCACCTCCCAATTCAAGACCAATGTTTTCGGCTTATTGCGGGTGACGGCGGCGGCGCTGCCGCTCATGCGTTCGCAAGGGTTCGGTCATGTCGTGAATTTGGGCAGTATTTCAGGCCGGGTGGCCTTCCCGGGGCTGGGGGCCTACGCGGCGTCCAAGTTCGCCCTCCGGTCGCTCAGCGAGGGATTCAGGCAGGAAACGCGGCCTTTTGGCGTCAAGGTTTGCGAGATCGCGCCGGGGTCTTACCGCACCCAGGTGGTCGCCTCCACCCGTTATGGCCTCAAGGTGAAATCGCCCGAGTCGCCCTACCGCCCCTTCACGCTGCAAATGGAAGGGTTGGTGCGCCGGGAATTCGCCAAGGGCGGGGATCCGAAAGAAGTGGCGGAGCTCATCCTCCGGGCCGCCCAAAGCCCCTCGCCCCCGCCGGTGCTGTGGGCGGGCAAGGACGCGAAGGCCTTGAATTTTTTCCGGTGGCTTTTGCCCGATCCGGTTTTCGAGTGGGCCTTGAGCCGCGCCTTTCCCTGGAGCCGGCGCCCATGAAGCGCCCCCCGTCCGGGGATTTTCAGGTCATCCACTTGGTGCGGGCCGCGGCCATCCTGCCCGTTTTGGCCACCCACCTGGATCCCATCCATCCGGCTTCCAGCGGATGGGTCCATTGGCTTTGGGACCATTTCCAACGCAACGGGCGCTATGGGGTCTGCTTTTTCTTCTTGGTGTCCGGGTTTCTCATCACCCGCATCCTGGACCGGGGCCCGGGGGCCTTCCGGGCCGACGTGCGGCAATTCTATGTGCGGCGGGCGGGCCGCATCCTGCCGCTTTTTTTCCTGTCGGTGGCCGTGGGTCTGGCCCTGGCGGTGATTTCCCGTGGGGACGTGATCCGCCATGCTTATTGCTTCAAACTGCCCCTGAATCCCCTGGACCCGATTTTTTGGGCATCCCTTTTCCTTTTTCTCTTCAATTGGGCCGAGTTCTTTTGCATGGGGGCCTGGCAGCAGATTGGGCACCACTGGGCCCTCTTTTGGTCCCTGGCCGTGGAGGAGCAGTTTTATTTCGCCTATCCCTGGGTTTTGCGGGCGGCGGGTTCGGCCCGAAAATTGGTTTGGGCCGCGGGGCCGGTTTTTTTGGGGGCCTGGCTTTGGCGCTGGTGGGTGTTGCGCGCGGATGGGGACAGGAACCTGGACCTGAGCTTGGGGTCCTTCGGCTATTTCGACTTGATCGCCGCCGGATGCCTGCTTTATTTCGCGCAAAAAAAATGGGGCGGCGCTTGGGCCCGCCGCCCGAAACTTTGTTGGGCGGCCGCCCTTTCGGGGTTCGCCCTGGTGGTCGGGGTTTACGGGTCCACCAACTTCAACGAAGCCACCGGGTGGGTGGAGGGGCCCACGCTCTTGGCTTTGGGATTGTCCCTTTTTCTCATGGGAGCCTTGAACCTAAAATTTTTCGAGTTGGGTTTTTGGAAAGCCCTGGCCTGGCCCGGGAAATACAGCTACGGCAACTACCTCTTCCACATGGTGGTGCTTTATTTCCTGGGGATGACTTTGAGGAGCTGGGATATCCTCCCGGCCTTCCTGGCCTTCGCGGCGGTTTCCACCGGGCTGGCGGCCCTTTCTTTCCACGCCTATGAGAAGCCGCTCAACCATTGGGTGACGCGCCGGTGGGGGAAGGGCGGTTAATTTTCCAGGGCCAAGAGGGTGGCCGAGAGCGGCGGCAAGTTGAGGTCGAACTGGTTATGGTCCAGGGTCCCCCGGCCCCAGGCCTTGAGTTCGGGCGAGGCCGCGTTGAAGCCATAGGCTTGGTAACGGCCATAGGCCGCGGCCCCCTGGATTTGGAAAAAACCGTGGACCTGGTTTTTGAGGTCCTTGTTTAAAACCACGATCCAAAGTTGGCCGGGCTTTTTGGAGTCGGACGCCGCGTAAACCGGGGACGTCACCACGTTTTCCGAGCCCGCGGAGACCGCGGTGTCGCCGAAGGCGGATCCCTGGCCGTCATAATCGCGGTAAAGGTTGTAGGCGGCCCGGTTGTAGTCCTTCACTTCCCCCCAATAACAGGCCAGGAAGACCCCGTATTTGCCGAAGATGCCCAAGGCGTCGGCCTGGGCCAATCCCCCGGAGACGTGGTTGCCCGCGCCGTAGTCATACTCGCTGAAGGCGAGCCGGGTGCCCGGATAGCGCCGGTCGATTTTGGCCTGGAGCCAGGGAATCAGGGCGATGGGCGCGCCATGGGTGGAGTCCCGGGTGATCCAGCTTTGCTCCACGTAACCCGGATCCCAAAGGCTGCGGGGGGCCTGGAGGCGGGCTTCCACCGAGGCGGGCGAGAGGTCGCCCTCGGTGACGCGCTTCCCATCGCCCTGGGCTTCCGGGTACCAATGAAGGTCCAGGACATGCACCAGGCGCCGGCCGTATTTCTTTTCGGCTTGACGCATTTGGTCCAGGTACCAGTCCGTGTAGGTGCCGTCCGCTTGGTTGAATGGGGCGCTGTCGGGGGCGTCCTGCAGGGTCAGCATTTCCTGCCACCCATACATGACGCCGCCGAAAATTTGGGCCGAAGGGTCCACGGCCAAGACCGCCCGGGCCAGGGCGATGGACCGGTCGGCCATTTCCCGGTAGGTGGTCTTTTGGGGGTGCAGGCGGGGATGGGTCGAGGGCCAAAGCGCGGGTTCATTGTCCAGGTCATAGAAGGCCACGCCGCCTTGGGAAGCGGCGCCGAAGCGGGTCTTGAGGAAATTCACGCACTCGTCGTCGTAAACGGTGGGGGCCAAGGGGTCGGGGGCCAAGGAAAAGGGCGCGCCCTTTTTGAATCGGACCCGGGCCCAACGGCGGCTGGGCGCGGCCTCGTTTTCGCGCACCTCGCCGTTTTTGTCGGCGGCCACGTAACCCGCCATGGGCAGGGTCAAGAGGGAAGCCAGGCCCTCGGCCTGGTTTTGTTCCACGAAATGGAAAAGCGCGGCGCCGGGCTTGCCGCAATCCGAATCGCCCAGGTGCTGGGCGCAAAGCCAATCGTCGCTTTGCTGGTGCCAGTCGTTGCCCGCGTTGGAGGCGTTGGTCACCCAGTTATACCCGGTCAGGCGGTTGCCCCCCAGGCGCCGGACGGTGACGCGCAGCCCCGCGGGGTCCTGGTCGTTCAAGCCGTAGATATAGGGGCTGATGGGGCCCACCACCTCGGCGGGCAGGATCAGGAAATGGATGTCGTCGGCCCGGCCCAAGCTGGCGCAGAGGCCAAGCGCCAAGGCCAGCCCCAGGCGTTTGAGCATGGCGCCCCTTTTAATAGTAGCTGTTGGGCCGGCGGGGGCCCAGGATCAGGTAATTCTTTTGGTCGATGGCTTGGGCCACTTTCGCCCGGTCGTGGTAAAGCGAGAACTGGGGATAGTTTTTATGGGCATAAGCGGCCTGGAAGAGGAAGGCCGCGGCCAAGTAAACCCGCGTGAAGGTTTTCCATTCGGGCCTGGCGGCGAAGTGGCGGTAGACGAAAAGGGAATAGAGGAAGATCAGGGGAAAATTGATGTAGTAAATGTGGGCCAAGGGCCATTTCACGGTGAACCAGAAGCTGGCCCAGACCAGCAGGAAGTTCACCAGGATGAGCCGGCGCATCAAGGTCCAGTCCGCGAAGGGGCTTTGGCGCTTAAACCAAAAGACCAAGAGCAAGAGGGCTTGGAGCAAGCCCAAAAGCCAAAGGAAGGCGCCCGGGATCAGCAACCAGGGGGAACTATTGAGGTATTGGAGCCGCAATTGGGTGGTCAGCCCCAAATAGCGGGG
>DATKNU010000100.1:0-9096 GCA_035541195.1 bacterium | reverse complement strand
TGATGATCCAGCAGGACGTGCGGGATCCCCGGGTCCATTTCGCCACGGTCACCGACGTCAAGACCACCGACGACCTGCGTTTCGCCAAGATCTATGTCTCCGTGCTGGGCGACGAAGCCAGCCGCAAGCAAACCCTGGAAGGCCTGGCCCACGCCAAGGGCTTCATGCGCAGCGAGCTGGGGCGCCGCTTGGGCCTGCGCTACACCCCCGACATCCATTTCTTCCTCGACAACACGCTGGACCACGCCATCAAGGTCCGGACCCTGCTCAACCAAATCAAGAAGGACGAGCCCGGCGGGGAAGGCGCGAAGGACGGCGATGAAAAAGACGCCTAAGGCCCCCCTTTTTAAATCCGCGGACCGGAAGGCGCTCCAACAAATCGTCCGGTTGGTCCGCCGCAACCGCGATTTCGTCCTGACCACCCACGAGACGCCCGACGGCGACGGGTTGGGCGCCCAATCGGCGCTTTACGTGGCGCTGAAAAAAATGGGCAAGCGGGTGAGGGTGGTCAACCACGACGCCTTGCCCGAAAAGTTCGATTACCTGGCCTTCAAGGGTGCCTACCAAAAATCCGACCGCATCCCCCCCCACCAGGTTTGTTTCGTGATGGACGCCGGCAGCTTCACCCGCATCCGGGAGGGCGTGAGCCGAAGCGAGTTCGGCATCCTGGTTAATTTGGACCACCACTATTCCAACAACCTTTACGGCGATTACAACCTAGTCCTGCCCGAGGCCTCGGCCACCGGGGAGGTGGTGTACCACTTGATCAAGGCCCTGGGGGTGAAGGTCGACCGGGCCATCGCCGAAAGCGTTTATACCTCCCTGGTGACCGACACCGGGGGCTTCCGCTACCGCAACACCACGCCCAAGGTCCTGCGCTTGGCCGCCGAGCTGGTGGAGGCCGGGGCCGAGGCCCAGAAGGTCTGTGACCGCATCTTCGCGGGCGTGACCCCCGAGGCCATGGACCTGACCCGCATTTCCCTGGGGCATACCCGCTTCTTTGACCGGGGCGCCATCGGCACCATGACCCTCACCCAGGCGGACCTCAAGAAATCCGGGGCCACCGACGACGACACCGAGAACCTCATCAACTTCGTGCGCAAGATCAACACGGTCAAGATCGCGGTCTTCCTCAAACAGCGCCTGGACGGGCGGCTCAAGCTTTCCTTGCGGTCCCGATCCCCCAAGGTCAACGTGGCCCGGATCGCCAAGCGCTTCGGGGGCGGGGGCCATTCCTACGCCGCCGGGGCCCTCTTACCCGGGCCCCTGTCCCGGGCCCTGCCCCGGGTGGTGGCGGTCTGCCGCCGCTTCCTGAAGTAAAACAAAAGATTAAAACCTAAATTTTTACCGCGAAGGCCGCGAAGGTAAGGCAGGGGCGTCTTGCTTTAATGATTTTTATTTTTTTAAAAGGGTTCTAATGGACGGACTGCTCCTGGTCGACAAACCCGCCGGTTGGACTTCCCATGACGTGGTGGCGAAGCTCCGGGGCCTCACGAAAGAGCGCCAGATCGGCCATCTGGGCACCTTGGATCCCCTCGCCACCGGGGTTTTGCCCCTGGCCCTGGGCGCGGCCACCCGCCTCATCGAGTTCGCCCCCCACGACAAACAATACCGGGCTGGTTGCCGGCTGGGGATGACCACCGACAGCGAGGACGTGACCGGCAAAATCCTCGCCGAAAGCTCCACGGACCAGTTGGAGGAGGGCGCCGTGCGCGAGGCCTTGCTGTCGCTCACCCGGCTCACCCAGCAGGTCCCCCCCATGGTCTCGGCGCTGAAGAAGGGCGGGAAAAGACTTTACGAGTTGGCGCGGGAAGGCAAGAGCGTGGAGCGCGCGCCCCGGCCGATCCGCGTCACCCGCCTGGAAGTCCTGGAACTGCGCCTGCCCCATGTGGCCTTCCTGGTGGATTGTTCGGGCGGCACTTATGTCCGGTCGCTTTGCCGGGAAGTGGGGGAAAAGCTGGGGGTGGGGGGCTGTTTGGAAAGCCTGAGGCGCACCCGGTCGGGATCCTTCACCTTGGACCAATGCCAAAGCCTCGAAGAGTTGCAAAAAGCCGCGGCCGCAGGCAATCTATCCGGGCACTTGAGGCCCGCCCAAGAATTGGTGGCCCCCTGGCCCGCCGTGGCGCCGGGTGAGGAAGCGCTGAGGCGTTTTTGCCAGGGCCAAGCCTTGGCGGCCCCGGGCGCGCCCGAGGGTCCCACGCGCGTGGTGAACGCCCAGGGGCGGTTGGTGGGCATGGCGCTTGTCGCCGGGGGCGCCTTGAAGCCCCAAAAAGTTTTCGGAATGGACGGCATCGCTTGATGAAATCCTTGAAATCCCGGGTGGTCACCATCGGCGTTTTTGACGGCGTCCACTTGGGCCACCAGGCCCTGATCGCCGAAACCGTGAGGCTGGCCCGGCGCCTCAAGGCCGCCCCCGAGGCCCTGACCTTCCAAGACCATCCGGCCCACGTGCTTCGGGGCGGCCCCCGCGTCCCTTTCCTGCTTTCGCGCGAAGAAACCTATCAAAGGCTCAAGCACTATGGCATCCGCCGGGTGCGGGTGGCGCGGTTCACCCGGGTTTTTTCGAAAAAATCGCCCGAGCAATTCGTTCGGTGGCTGCGCTCTTTTGGGCCTTTGAGGGGCGTGGTGGTCGGGCGTAATTTCCGTTTCGGCCGGGGCGCCCAAGGCGACTTAAACGCCCTGGAATCCCTGGGAAAAAAATACGGGTTTGAAGTGAGGGGCCTAAGCCCCGTGAAGGTCCTGGGGGCGCCCGCCTCTTCCACCCGGGTGCGCCGGCTTTTGGCCGAGGGAAAAACCGGGGAAGCCAACCGGGTTTTGGGCCGCCCCTATGCCCTGGTGGGGAAGGTCGTCCCCGGCAAGAAGCTGGGGCGCCGGATTGGTTTTCCCACGGCGAACCTCAAGGCCCGCGGCGACTATCTGCCGAAGGACGGCGTCTATGCCTGCGCCGTCAAAATCGGCGGCAAGCTTTACCGGGCGGGCATGAACTTGGGCAAGCGTCCCACGTTCCAGGATGACGACCACCACCGCCAGGCCGAGGTCCATCTCATGCGCTATTACGGAAGTCTCTATGGCAAGACCCTGGCGGTTTACCTGCTCAAGTACCTGCGGCCGGAGAAAAAGTTCCCCTCGCCCAAAGCGCTGGTCGCCCAGATTAAGAAAGACCTCAAGGCGATCGAACGCCTGCCTTTGAGGGGCCTTTCGCGGCTTTAACGGCTTTTTTGCGGGGCTTTGGGGCGGCTCGCCCGGGCCAAATCCCTTTACACCCATCCACTAGGACCCTTAGAATACCCCTCCCCCCAGGCTTCGGCCTTGAGGGGTGTCCGGCTGCGCCGGATAGGCAAGGCTTTGATCCACCCCTTGGCGAAGCGCCCCTCCGGCGGCCGCTCAGGGTTTGGGGAGCCCGGCTTAAAACTTTTTGGGAGGCTTCACGCCATGATGACGAAAGACAAGAAGGTCCAGCTGATCCAGGATTTCCGCAAGAAGGAAGGCGACACCGGTTCGCCCGAGGTGCAGGTGGCTTTGATCACGGAGCGCATCAAGTACCTCACCGAGCATTTCAAGTCCCATCCGAAAGACCACGCTTCGCGCCGCGGTTTGTTGAAACTGGTCGGCCAGCGCCGTCGTTTCCTGGACTACCTCAAGAAGCACGACGTGAAGGGTTACGCCGGGCTCATTGAGCGCTTAGGGCTTCGCAAGTAATTTAGCCGCAAGCCCCGGGCCCTGAAGGGCACGGAGCCACAGAGCCAGCGGGCCCCGGGGGCCCGCTTACTTTGTGCCTTTGTGTCTGAGGGGGAAGGTTTTTCCGGGGCGCCTCACCTAAAACACAAAGGAGCCGTTCCATGATGCAGCGCGTCAGCAGTCCCTTCGCCCATTCCCAGTTTTCCATCGAAACCGGCCGCATGGCCAAGCAAGCCGACGGGGCGGTGCTCGCCCAGTTCGGCGACACGGTGGTCATCGCCGCCGTGGTGGGCGCGAAAGAGCCCATGCCCGGCAAGGACTTCTTCCCCTTGACCGTCGAGTACCGCGAGCGTTCCTCGGCGGCGGGCCGCATCCCCGGCGGCTGGTTCAAGCGCGAGGGCCGTCCTCGCACCAAGGAAACCCTGACCTCCCGTTTGATCGACCGCCCCATCCGCCCCCTTTTCCCGGAAGGGTTCTTCAATGAAGTGCAGATGATGATCACGGTCATTTCCTCGGACCAGGAAAACGACTCCGACGTGCTGGCCGTCACCGCGGCTTCCGCGGCCCTGGCGGTTTCCGACATCCCGGTGGCCGACAAGTTCGGCTGCGTGCGCGTGGGCCGGGTCAACGGCGACCTGGTGGTGAACCCCACCTTCGAGCAAATGAAGCACAGCACCATGGACCTGGTCGTGGCCGCCAGCCGCAAGGCCGTGGTCATGGTCGAGGGCGGCGCCGACGAGGAATCCGAATCGGTGATCTTCGAGGCCATCAAGCTGGCCCACAAGGCCTGCCAGACCCTCATCGACCTGCAGGATGAGTTGGTGGCCAAGGCGGGCAAGCCCAAGCGCCCCTTGACCCTGGTCAAGCCCGACGAGGCTTTGGTGAACGAACTCAAGACCTTCGCCATGCCCAAGATGAAGGCCGCCATGGCCGAGAAGGACAAGCTCAAGCGCCAGGACGCGATCGCCGCGGTGGGCAAGGAAGCCGTCGAATCCCTCAAGGACAAGTACCCGGGCAAGGAGAAGGAAATCCACGGCATCCTGCATTCCTTCGAGTCCGACCTGGTGCGCGAGGCCATTTTGGACCGCCAAGAACGCCAGGACGGCCGCAAGTTCGACGAGTTCCGGCCCATCAGCGCCGAAGTGGGCGTCTTGCCCCGCACCCATGGCTCGGCCCTCTTCACCCGCGGCCAGACCCAGGCCTTGGTGACCACCACCATGGGCACCAAGGAAGACCAGCAGATCTTGGAGGAACTGGAAGGGGAAGTGAAGAAGCGCTTCATGCTGCACTACAACTTCCCGCCCTTCTCGGTGGGCGAGATCAAGCGCCTCTCGGGGCCGGGCCGGCGTGAAATCGGCCACGGCGCCTTGGCGGAACGCGCCTTGGAGCCGCTGTTGCCCCCTTTCGATAAGTTCCCCTATACCGTGCAGGTGACGTCCGACATCCTGGAATCCAACGGCTCCTCGTCCATGGCCTCGGTCTGCGGCGGGTCGCTCTCCATGATGGACGCCGGCATCCCCCTGAAGGCGCCCTGCGCGGGCGTGGCCTTGGGGCTGGTGTCCAACGAGGACATGTCCAAGTACGCCATCCTGACCGACATCCAGGGCTTGGAAGACCATTTCGGCGACATGGACTTCAAGGTGGCGGGGACCCGCAAGGGCATCACGGCCATCCAGATGGACATCAAGATTTTCGGCCTGCCCTTCGAGGTGGTCGAGAAGGGCCTGGCCCAGGCCAAGCAGGGCCGCCTGACGATTTTGGACATCATGGATAAGACCCTCACGGGGCCGCGCGAGAAGATGTCGGACTACGCGCCGCGCATCGTGTCGCTGAAGGTGCCCACGGACAAGATCCGCGACATCATCGGCAAGGGCGGGGCCACCATCAAGAAGATCCAGGAAGACTACCATGTCGAGGTCAACGTCGAGGACGACGGCACGGTGAACATCGCCTCCGCCAACGGCGCGGCCATCGAGAAAGCCAAGGCCTTCATCGACGGCCTGATGGCCGAAGCCGAGGAAGGGAAGGTTTACTTCGGCAAGGTGAAGAAGATCATGGACTTCGGCGCCTTCGTGGAGATCCTGCCCGGCACCGACGGATTGGTCCATATCTCGCAGCTCGACAACCGCCGGGTGGAGCGCGTGGAAGACGTCTTGAAGGAAGGGGACGAATTGCTGGTGAAGTGCATCGGCATCGACCCCAAGACCCGCAAGATCAAGCTTTCCCGCAAGGAAGCCCTGGGGTTGAACATCGGGGATTACAAAAAGAACTAAGTTTCGGCGGTGGAAGCCCCAACCCCCAAAGGGTTGGGGCTTTTTTGTTTGCGCGGGTGTAAAATAATTTGACGTTTTTTTGAACCGTCTTTGAGGGATGGCCCTTGAAAAAAACCATGTTCAAAAAAGAAGACTGGGGCCTGCTCACCATCACGGCCCTGCTCTCCACCTTCATCTTCCCGCCCTATTTCATCCACCTGATGACCATGGCGGCCTTGACCGAGTTCGCCCATCTTTGGACGACCCGCTTGTCCCGCGACGAGCAGGAACGGTTCATCGAGTTCGAGAAGGAATTCCGAAAAGGCTATAAGCTTGAAAAGGCCGGCAAGCCCAAGGACGCCGCCGCTTGGTATCGGAAGTTGGAAAAGCGCTACGCCGACTTGCCCCAGGCCAGCAAGCTGGCCACCCTCCAGATCCGAAAGCTTAAAGCGGGCGCCCCGGCCAAGCCCGCCAAGCGGGGCCGCCCATGATGGTCCCGGTGCTTTGCCGCGAATGCGGCCATAGCCTCGAGCAGGAAAACCGCTTTTGCCCGGTCTGCGGCGCCCCCCGGGAGCCCGTGGAGCGCCAGACCTACGAGGGCATGGAAGCCTTTGAGCAGGGCGAGTATGACAAGGCCCTGGCCCTCTTCAAGGCCGCGGCCAAGAAGCAGGCCTTGAGCGCCTTCGCGCTGCGGGACGTGGCCCACGCGGCCTTCCACCTGCAGGACGACGCCCTGGCGTTGGACTATTACGAGCGGGCCCTGCAGGTCTACAAGAACCTCCTGGACGCGCATTTCAACCTCGGCCTCATCCACCTGCGCCGGGGCCACGTGAACGACGCCATGTTCGCCTTCCTGGAAACGCTGGAGCTCATCCATCCCCTGGCGTCGGGCAGCTATTACCTGGGCCTTTTCCACACCGCCGAGACCCTGACGCTCCAATGCCGGCTGAACCTGGGCATGTTGTTCAAGGAACAGGGGGAACTGGAAAAGGCCTTGGAACAATACAAATGGGTGCTGGAGGAGAACCCCAAGAACATCCTGGCCCTGGGCAACTTGGGCGACGCCCTCATGACCCTGGAGCGCTATGAGGAAGCCATCAAGACCTACAAGAAGGCCCTGAAGCTCCTGCCGGAGAGCGAGGAGCGGCTCAACCTGCAGAACGACCTGGGAGTGTCTTATTTCAAGAAGGGCGAGATTGAGAACGCCATCCAGGAATTCAAGGCCGTCCTCAAGCGCGACCCCGACCACGTGAACGCCATCTACAACCTGGGCCAGGTTTATTACCACGAGGGCCTGACGGGCCGCATGAAGAAGGATTACGAGGAGTTCGTGAAGTCCTCCAAGGACGCGGCCTCCATCCTTTTTTCCCTTTCCAAGTCCATGATCTCGGTGGCCACCGACGCCGAGCGCAGCCGTTCCCAGGACGACCCCTCGCTCATCGGCAACAGCCCGGAGATGAAAAAAATCCACGACCTGATCAAGCGGGCCGCCGCCAGCGACGCCACGGTCCTCATCCTGGGCGAGAACGGCACGGGGAAGGAACTGGTGGCCCGGGCCATCCACCAGCAATCCAACCGCTACGACAAGCCCTTCGTGCCCATCGCCTGCTCGGCCCTGAGCGAGTCGCTCTTGGAGAGCGAATTGTTCGGCCATGAGAAGGGGTCCTTCACGGGCGCCCTCGGCCAAAAGCTGGGGAAGTTTGAGGCGGCGGACCACGGCACGGTGTTTTTGGACGAGATCGGGGAAATTTCCCTCTCGACCCAGGTGAAATTGCTCCGGGTGCTCCAGGAGCGGGAATTCGAGCGGGTGGGCGGCACCGAGCCAGTCCAAGTGGACATCCGGGTCATCGCGGCCACCAACCGGGACCTGAAGCAGGCCATCAAGGCCGAGCGTTTCCGGGAAGACCTTTACTACCGGCTCAACGTGATCGTCATCGAGACGCCCCCCTTGCGCAAGCGCGAGGGCGACCTGCCGCTCTTGATCCGTTACTTCATCGAGCGCCAGAGGGCCAAGCGCTCCACCCGCTTTGAGGGCGTCTCGCCCGAGGCCCTCCGGGTGATGGAAAATTACGCCTGGCCGGGAAATGTCAGGGAGCTGGAAAACGTGGTCGAGCGCATCCTGACGCTCAATGACGACACTCAGATCCGCCCCGAGCACCTGCCCGAGGAAATGCTGGGCAAACGCGCGGGGGAGCCGTCGGAGGGACGGGTGAGCTTGGGGTTCCTGCCCGGCACCAGCGTTTTGGAGTCGGTGGAGCGGGAAATGATCGCCCGGGTGCTGAAGGAATCGGACTTCAACAAAAAGCAGGCGGCGGTGCGCTTAGGGATCAGCCGACCGACGCTCTATCAAAAGATTAAAAAATACGGGATCGAAATACCTTAATTAGCTAAACGTTAAAGTGTAAAATTATTGAACTTTGTAAATAAATGTGTATATAATGTTTACACATCTAATATGTAAAGCCCAACCGGGCTTATCAAAAAGGCCTAAAAATCGCTATTTTTTAATGTCCTAAAAAGTGCCCATTTTGGCATATCACTTGCTTATCTATATGACATCCGTGAGAGCGGAGTAGCCTTTTAACGAACCAAACCATTCTCACCTCCTTAAGAGCCCCGGTCTTGACCCACCGGGGCTTTTCTTTTTAACGCCCCCGCTTGGCTGAAAATTGCCGGTCCTTTTCCCCATTAAAAGCCCCCAAAACCCCTTCATTCCCCCGTCCCAGCCTGTGTTATTCTAGGCTTTCCTATCAGCCACCGCTTGGAGGACGCCCCTGAACGCCTACTTTGTCATACTCCTGGTTTCCGCCCTCTTGTCCCTGGGACTGACCCCCCTTTTCCGCAAGATCGCCCTTCGCACCAATTTCATGGACAGCCCCACGGGGCAATTGAAGAAGCACACCGCGCCCGTGCCTTACCTGGGGGGCCTGGCCGTCTATTTCGCCTTCCTTTTAACCCTCATGGGATTGGTGGTCTTCCTCGCCCCGACGGACACGGCCAAGATTTTGGCGGTGGCCTTTGGGGGGACCGTCATGACCATCCTAGGACTGGTGGACGACCTCTTTTCCTTGACGCCGGGCGTGAAGTTCCTGGTCCAATTCGCCGCCGCGGCCTGCCTCATCCTCTTTGGGGTGCACATCAAGTTCATCTTCAACCCCTGGCTGGA
>DATKNU010000099.1:0-16330 GCA_035541195.1 bacterium | reverse complement strand
CGCCCTTGGCGTCTTGGCGGTAAATGCCTATTTCTTGGTTATCTCTTTTAACGCCACCAGGGCCTTGTCGATTTCCTTGGGGCTATTGTAGTAACCAAAGCTCAAGCGCACGGTTCCGGTCGGATAGGTGCCGATGGTGCGGTGGGCCAGGGGCGCGCAGTGAAGTCCCGCCCGCGTCATGATGCCGAAACGCTCGTCCAATTCATAGGCCAGCTCCGCCGGGTCCCGGCCCTCGACGTTCAAGGAAACCACCGCCACCCGGGCCGTCGTGGCGTCGCCCGGCAGGCCGTAAAGTTTGAGTCCCTGGATCTTCTGGGCTTCCTTCAAGAACTGCGCGGTCAGGGCCTCCTCATGGCGCCTGACCTTTTGGACGCTGGTCTTCAAGAGGAACTCCACCGCGGCCTTGAGTCCCGCCAGGCCCCAATAATTCTGGGTGCCGCTCTCGAACTTGTCGGGCCATTGGGTGGGTTGGGTTTCCTGGTCGCTGTTGGACCCCGTGCCGCCCTCAATAAAGGAATCCAGGTCCACCCGGGGCGAGACGATGAGACCCCCCGTGCCCGGCGGGCCCATGAGCCCCTTGTGGCCCGTGAAGGCCAGAAAGTCGATCTTCAGCCCTTCCATATGAATGGGCACCGCGCCGGCGGTTTGGGCCGCGTCCACCAAAAAAGCCACGCCCTTCTTGGCGCAGATTTCCCCCACTTCCGCGATGGGCGAGAGCCCCCCGGTCACGTTGGAGGCGTGGGTGAGGCAGACCAGTTTCGTCGAGGGGGTCAGGGCCTTCTCGAAATCATAAGGGTTCAGGCGCCCATGGGCATTGGCCGAAACGACGGTGTAATCCACCCCCCGGCCCTGCTTCAGTTTGTTCAAGGGCCGGATGACCGCGTTATGTTCCAGGCCCGACAGCACCACATGGTCGCCGGGTTTCAGGAAGCCCTTCAGGGCCGTGTTGAGGGCCTCGGTGACGTTTTTCGTGAAGAGGATTCGGTCCGTTCGGGTGACGCCCAAAAGCTTCCCCAAGGCCGCCCGGGCGCCGTAAACCATCCCATTGGCGGCCAGTCCCTTGCCATAGGCGCCCCGGCCGTGGGACACGCCCACTTGGGTCGCGTAATCCACCAAGGCCTTCAAGACCTGGGGGGGCTTTTGGCGGCTGGTGGCGGCGGCGTCCAAGTAAACGGCCTTGGGTTTGGATTTTTTCTTTTGAGCTTTCATCTCTTCCTTTCAAGCGGCGCTTCATCATAAGACCGCCCGGGGCCCGAATCAAACCGGGCCCCTCCAATAAAAAAGGGCGGCCTGGGGGGGCCGCCCTTAGGGTTCATTTCAGGATCAGCCGTTGTCGCGGGCCTTCGGCAGGTCCACGACCTTGCCTTTGTCTTCCATGAGGCAGTTGCCCTCAAACTGGGCGCCTTCCTCGATCATGAGCGACGGGGTGGAAAGGTCGCCTTCCACCCGGGCCGTGGCTTGGAGCTCCAGCCGCTGGAAGGCCGTGATGTTGCCTTTGACTTTCCCGCCCACCACGACCGTTCGGGCCGTGACGTTGCCGCGGATGAGGCCCTTGGGGCCCAGGATGACGCCGTCCTCGCTCACCACGTTGCCGTAAATTTCCCCGTCCACCCGGATGCTGTGCTTGGAATTGTAACTGCCTCGAAGCGAGGCGTCGGCGCCGATGATCGTGTCCACTTGCCCGATACCCCGGGCCGTGGCCCCGAACGCGAAGATGCCCATAACGGCCTCCTTAAATAAAAGGTCAGTCGACTTTCGGAAGATAGGGCATGGGGTCCACCGGCACCCCGTGGATGCGCACCTCGTAATGGCAGTGGCTGCCCGTGCTCATGCCCGTGGAACCCATGTAGCCGATCACTTGGCCGCGCTTCACCTCGTCGCCCACCTTCACTTCCACCCGGTTGCAATGGCCGTAACGGGTGCTGAAACCGTAGCCATGCTCGATGACCACCACCCGGCCGTAACCCGATTCCCAACCCGCGTAGGTCACCAAGCCGTCCGCGGTGGCGTGGATGGGCGTGTTGACCTCATTGGCGATGTCGACCCCCATGTGCCGTCCCGGTTCCCCGGTCAGGGGGTTCATGCGCTTGCCGAAGCCCGAGGTGACCCATCCCTTGACCGGCCAAATGTCGGGCGTGGCGGCCAGGATGGAGCGCTGTTTATCCAAATAGAAGCTGATCTGTTGGAAGCTGGCTTCCTGTTGGCTGGCGTCCTGGTTGGTCTGCTTGAGGTCGGCTTGGACCTTGGTGAGCAACTGCTCGTTCTTTTCCTCCAGCAACTTGGAGAAACGGGAGGAGTCCTGCTCCGTGGGGCCGCCCATGCCGTTGTACTCCAACACCGTCTTGCGGTCGCCCAGCTTGAGCAGTTTGCGCAGCTGCGAATCCACCCCGGCCATGCTAGAAAGCAATTGGCGGTTGGTCTGCATCTCGTCGGCGATTTCCTGCATGCTGGCGCGGATGCGCTCATCGTTGAGCCGGGCCAAATGGTAATCCACGTCCTGGCCGGTCAGGTAAAGGGCCCAACCCACCAAAAGCGCCGCGCCCAAAAGCAGGCCGTGCACCAGGCACAGGTGGGTCTTCAAGTGGACGGACTTTTCCCCGTCGTGGGGGATGATCATGAAAGTGATTTTTTTCTTAAGGTAAGACCGGATGGGATGCGGCATGGGGGTTGGAAAAACTCCTGGTCCGAAGTGGCCCTTTGTCTCCCGGGGCCCTCGTTCTGGTTCCAAAATAAATCGCCCACCCGGCCCTGTCAACGAGGAACCCCCCGCCCGGGGTTAAAAGGTTAACAAAAAGGCCTTAAACCCGCCGTCCGCCGCTTTTAAGGAACCCGAGGGCCTTGGCAAAGAGGATTTCCCGGTCATAGTCCAGCGGGATCACGTGGTTCGAGCGCTCAAGGTAAACCAAGTGCTTGAGCTTGGAACCCAGGGCCTCATAGACCCATCGGCCGTTTTCAGGGGCCACCATGGAATCCTTCCGGCCCTGCACGACGAGCGCCGGGCAAGTGACGAAGGGCAAATCGTCCCGCAGGTGGTCCATGAGTTTTTTCAGCTCGTAAAGGCTTTGGGTGGAAAGAAAGGGGTAGGTCTCGTGCGCGGGCGCCGAAGGGTCATCCACGCCGCCGGTGAGGTTGGAGGTGCGCCACTGCAGGAACCGGAAAAAAGCGATGCCGTTGAAGCGAAAGTCCGGGATATGGATCGGCGCCGCCAGCGAAAGGACGCCCGCCACCGGGTAGTGGGCCGCCAAGTGCAGCGCCTGGTCCGCGCCCATGGAAAGCCCGCCCACAAAGACCCGGTCGCAGCGTTTGCCCAGCGCCGCTAAAGCCTCCCGGGCGCTGTCCGACCAGTCCTGCCAGCGGGTGGCGGCGAGGTCCTTCGGACTGGTGCCGTGGCCCTTGAGCCAAGGACCCAGGGTGGAATAGCCCTTGGCGGCCAGGAAATCCCCCAGCGGTTTGACTTCCGAAGGGGTGCCGCTCAAGCCGTGGAGCAACAAGACGCCCGTCTTGCCCTTGCGGGCCTCAAACCCAACGCGCATGGGAACCCCCTTGAAAAAACTTAGCCCTTGCCCGCCGGCAGGCCTTGGGCGGCGTCCAGCTTCTCGATTTGTTGAAGCGAATAGAGGATCTCGTCGTCCGTGGGCCGGTCCTGAGGGGTTTGGCCGATGTACTTGAAGCGCACGATCTTGTTCGGGTCCAGGATGACCACCGCGGGATGGCTGATGTCCTTGCCCTCGTGGCCCTGGGGGTGCCGGGCGCCGAAAGCGTCGATCAACTTGAGTTCGGGGTCCGACAGGAGCGGGAAGGGAAACCGCCACTGCTGGTTGAAGGAGGCCGAATCCTCCACGCTGTCCACGCTGACCGCCGCCAGGGTGGCCTTGAGGGGCGCGAATTTGGGAAAATCATCCTTGAGGTTGAGCAGTTGGTTTTGGCAGGCCGAGCACCAATAACCGCGGTAGAAAATCAGCACCAGATACCAGCCGGGTTGGAGGTCGCTGGATTTGAGGAACCGCCCGTCGCTGGACTGAAGGGAAAAATCCGGGGCCTTCTGGCCCAGGCCCACCACGTCCACCACCTTGGACACCGAATCCTTGGGGCCGCAACCCACCGCCAGGGCGCCCGTCAAAAGCACCGCCATCATCCACCGTTTCAAACCCATGGAGCTCTTGTACATAAGGAAGGGAATCTCCGGATCGAAGTAAACCTCACCCTTATTCTATCTTAATTCGGGCGGACGGTTGACAAACTTTAAAAAAGCCTTCAATAATAATATTTCGCTTTCAGACCTTGCCGTTAAACGGAACTACATGCGGGCCCTTCGAAAATTATCCTTCCTGATCGCCTTGGCGGGTTTTTCGGCCTTCGCGGCGGTTTCGGCCGCCGAGAATTTCCACCATCACGGCGCCTTGGAAAGCGATGACGATTGCTCTTTTTGTAGCTTCGCCCAAACCGGCTCCCATTCCTCCATGCCCACGGCCATCCCGGTCTTGGTCCCGACCTTGCTTCAACTATTCGTCCTCTTCATCTTTTTCGCCTTTTCCCCTTCTTTTGTTTCCCTCGCTTCCTGTGGCCGATCTCCCCCGGACTTCAACCCCCATTTCTAAATTCGGCGGGAAGATCGGGAAGGTGCGGTTTTAGGCTTGTCCGTCCATTCGTTTCAAAACCCATAAAACATCCCCCTTTTTTCCCCATGGAAATCCGCGCCCGCGCCCGGTTTCCATCCTTGTTCATTTCATTTTCACAACCATCCAAGGCCGGTATTGACGGGATCCATCCCTTGATATTGGGCCGCGATTACGAAAAAAGAGGAGTCTTCGATGAAGTTCTATTCGGCATTGTTTTTCGTTTTCTTTTTGTGCTTTGGCTTAACCCTGGCACCCGCCCACGCCACCGTGGACGGGGCCCTTTCAGGCACCGTTTTAGATGACAAAGGCGTCGCCGTCCCCAACGCGAAGGTGACGATTACGGGCAATGGCGTCGAAAAGGACTTGGTCGCTTCGGCGACAGGAACTTTCCAGGCCTTCCCCCTGACCCTGGGGGATTACCAGATTCAAGTTCAAGCGGATGGCTTCAGCCCCTACAAACAAACCGTGGCCGTTTCGGGCAACACCTCGTCCCTGGCCGTGGTCTTGCTTCCGGCAGGCGAGATGCAAATGACGGTCAAGGCCAAGCATCTGGTTTCCTCCGCCCCCGACAGCAGCCGGGCCTTGAATAAAGACGACATCGCCCAGCTTCCGGGAGGCACCACGACGAACCTTCCGAAGCTGCTTTACACCACCACCGCCGGATTCGTGGAGGGCGACTTCGGACAGGTCTTCACCCGGGGCAACCACGCCAATCTGCAGTACCAGATCGACGGCATCCAATTGCCGGACTCCGTGGGCGGCTCCTTTGGCGAGGCCTTCACCCCCGTCAACATCGACCACATGGAAATCTTGACCGGCGGCCTCCAACCTGAATTCGGGACCCGGATGGCCGGCGTGGTGAATATCGTCACTAAATCGGGCACCATCACCCCCGGCGGTGAAATCGGGCTCAGCTACGGTTCCTATAACCAGACCTCCAACTACGCCAGCTACGGAGGATCCGACGCCTCCGGCGCCTTCCATTACCTCTTGTCGGCCAGCAGTTTTTACACCGATCGGGGCTTGGACACTCCCGCCCCCGCCGACATCAACAACGACCAGAACGGCGGAAGCGAACAGGCCGTCCACGACAAAAGCTACGGCACGGACGCTTTCTTGAAGCTCGACTGGGTGGCGGACAACGCGAACAAGTTGGACTTGGTCGCCTTCAGCGAGGACAAGTTTTTCCAAATCCCGGACTATCCCAGTTCCTTTGATCCGGGCGGGGCGAACTTCCAATACTTCTTGAGCTCGGGCGACATCTATGGGAACGTCGTGAGTTACGTCCCCTCCACCACCAACGACACCCAAGCCGAGGCGAACAAGTACATTGAATTGGCTTGGCGCCACACCTTCGGCGACGATTCTTTCCTTCAAATCGCCCCCTATTGGAAGGAATCCAACATCACCTTCACCAACGATCCGCAGGACGATTTGGCGGCGGCCTATAACACGCAGATCCAGGACCAGAACTCAGGGACGCCTTTCAGCGTCTCTTCCTTCTCCGAGGACCGCACCAGCGACAACTACGGAACGCAGGCGGATTACACCTGGCACGCGGACGCCAACAACCTGGTCAAAATCGGGGGCCAGGCCCTCTTGACGCAATCCTCCGGCCCGGTTTCCGTCACGGAAGCCAATTTTGACGGAACTCCGGGGGACCCGGTCACGGTGGACGGCAGCGGGGATAGTTCCACCGACGTGGGTTACCAAGAAGGCCTCTACATCCAGGACGAGATGGATCTGGCCAAGGGGGTGGTCTTAAGCGGGGGCGTGCGTTTTGACGCCATCCAATTCACCTTCCCAGGCGCCACTTCCAACGACAGCCTGCTGGAACCGAGGATCGGCCTGAGCCTGCTGCCGTCCGACGGCACCAAGATCCACTTCTTTTACGGCAAGCTGTTCATGCCGGCACCGCCGGAGGACCTGCGGGACACCTTCGTCAATTTGGGCCAAGGCAACAGTTTGACGCCCTATGACCTGAAGGCCGAGAAGGACGATTATTTCGAAACCGGCATCGCCCAGCAAGTGGACAACCAACTGTTCACCTTGAACGCCTATTACAAATACGCGGTGAACATGCTGGATGAAAACCAGCTTTTGAACACGGCCATCGCCCAACCCTTTAATTTCGCCTCGGGCTACGCCTATGGGATTGAGTTTTCCATGCGCGGGGAAGTGGCCAAGGACTGGACCGATTTCGCCAATTATTCCTATGAGATCGCCAAGGGCCAGGGCATCAGCGGCGGCATCTTCGCCTTCCCTCCGGGGACCGATTTTGAGCCTGGCGTCTACCAGTTCCTGGACCATTGCCAGATCCACACGGCCAACGCGGGCTTGACCTATAACCCGGGCGACATTTGGGTCACCGCGGAAGGGCTTTTTGGCGGGGGTTTGAGCACCGGGCCCGACAACACCTTAAGGTTGCCGTCCCATTTCACCATGGACGCCACGGTGGGGTACGCCTTCCAGAAAGACAGCGGCCTTTCGGGGATGAAAGCCAGCCTGGATGTTTTGAACCTCTTTGACAATCCCTACACGATCTTCATCGCCAATGGTTACAACGGGAACCATTACGAGAACGGCCGGGAATTCATCTTCCGCTTGTCAAAGGCGCTGTAAGCGAAAAAGTTGTTTTAAGAGCGGCAAGGCGACGCCGGTTGGGCCCAATGGCCAACCGGCATCTTGCCCTTCTATAAAAAAAATCGATAGGCAAGCCTCCTTTTGGGGATTACTGTTTTCAAAATCCAGGTTCAATGTCATTTCCAGCGCGCGATCGACATGACATCGGATGTGGTTTTTGGATAGAAATTAAAAGGAAAAATGAATGGAACAGGTTTTCGACGGTTTTAAATTTATCTTCCGGGGCGGGTTCATGATGCTGCCCTTGTTGGCCTCCTCCCTCATCGCCCTCACGGTCATCATCGACCGCTGGAAGGTTTTCCAGAAGCAATACAAGACCCCCGAGGGATTCCTGCCCCGGGTGTTGAAAAAATTGCGGGAAGGCAACGTGGCGGAAGCCCAAAAAGATTGTGAGGGAAAAACCTTTCCCGTGGCGGCGGTTTTGAAGGCGGGGATCGCCAACCTCAAGAGTCCGGCCGCCGAGATGGAGATCGCCATGAAGAACGAGGCCGAGAGCTGGCTCCCGATTTTGGAAAAAAGGATCCATGTCCTGGACACCATCATCACCATCGCCCCCCTCATGGGCTTGCTGGGGACCATCCTGGGCATGATGGGGTCCTTCAAGGTGTTGACCCAAAGCGGGGTGGACGACCCCTACTCCATCACCGGCGGCATCGCGGAGGCCCTGATCGCCACCGCCACCGGCATCGTCATCGCCGTGCTTTGCGTGATCGCCATGAATTATTTCAACACCCTGGTCAAAAACCTGATTTACGAGATGGAATCGGCCGCCTCCTACCTGCAGGAAACCCGCATGGGCGTCGAGCGGGGTAAAAAATAATGCAGGTACGGCAAAGGCCCATCAAGCGGATCCGCATCGAGATCATCCCCATGATCGACGTCATTTTCTTCCTGCTGGTTTTTTTCATGGTGACTTCCCTGGCCATGACCCGCATCAACAGCATCAAGGTCGTGTTGCCGAAAACCTCGGGCAAAGCCGAGAACCCGCGACAAAACGTCATCCTGACGGTCAAAAAAGACGGTTCCCTGCTCATCAACAAAACGCCCGTCACCCTGGACAGCTTGGGAAGCCAGCTGGTGGGCGTCATGCAGGCCGATCCCCAGGGCGTGGTCATCGTCAACGCCGACGAGGGCGCGCCCTATGGCCAAGTGGTTCAAGCGATGCAGAAGGCCAAGGAAACGGGAGTCCGGAAATTCGCGCTGGCCGCCGAGGCCGGGGAATGAAAATGGCCATGCCGATGACCCGCCCCGACCCCCATAGGGAATCCCTCCTCCGGTCGGCCGGGCTCGCCATCGGCGTGGAATTTCTTTTTTTCCTGGCGCTGGGCCTGGGCCATTTGCCTTTCTTCCATAGCCGCTTCGACGACGCGGTGGACGCCCCCATCGTGCAGTTGTCCGACGCCCATTTGTCCGGGGCCCAAGCCACCCGTCCGGATGACGATGTGGTTTTTAACCCCCGGCACAAACCCAAGCCGGCCAAGAAACCGACCCCGCCCCAAACCGAGCAAAACCAAGTGGACGCCGGCCCTGACTTAGGGCCCACCCACGGGCCGGTGGCGCTTTACGCCCCCCAACCGGTCATCCCGACCTATTTAAGGGGCCAGAACCTGAAGACCAACGTGGTGATTGAATTTTTAATCACGGCGCAAGGCCAAGTCACCTGCCGGCTTTTGGAATCCAGCGGGAGCGACGAGCTCGACGCCCTGTCACTGCAAACCGCCGAAAAGTGGCGTTTCAAACCCGCCGCCCAAGACAACGTGCCCGTGGATTCCAAAACGCGGCTACGAATAACTTTTGAGGTTCAATAAAGGATTTTCCACATGGCGTCATCAACTGTTCTGCAAGCCCTCGGAAGCGTCACCCTGGTCAGCCTGCTTTCATTCCTCGGGGCCCTTTACCTGTTCGTGGACGAAAAATTTCTGCGAAAATCGCTTTTGGTCTTGGTGAGCCTGGGCGTGGGCGGCCTCTTGGGCGACGCCTTTTTGCACCTCCTGCCCGAATCCTACGCGGATAAGAAAAACCACGAACTGACCGTGTCGCTCTTGGTGTTGGCGGGAATCCTGCTGTTTTTCATCCAAGAGAAAATCCTCAAGTGGCGCCACCTGGATTTAGGCGCCGAGGGCCACGTCCATCCCGTGGGATACATGAACCTGGCCGCCACGGGCATGCATAACTTTGTCGACGGGGTTTTAATCGGGGCCTCTTTTTTGGCCGGACCCCGGATCGGCATCGCCACCACTTTGGCGGTCATCCTTCATGAAATCCCCCACGAGATCAGCGACTTTGGCGTCTTGGTTCACGCGGGCTTCAAACCCAAAAAAGCCCTTTGGCTGAACTTCCTCAGCGCCCTCACCGCCATCGCGGGGGCTTTGTCGGCCTTGTGGGTCGGCACCTGGGCCGCGGCTTTCGTGCCCGCGCTTCTTCCCTTCGCCGCCGGCGGTTTTATCTATATCGCGGCTTGCGATTTGGTGCCCGAATTGCACAAGGAAAACAGCCTCTGGGGATCCATGGGGCAATTGGCCGGCATTTCGGTCGGAATAGTTTCGATGATTTTGTTGCGGTTACTTGAATAAAAACCAGGAGGCGATCATGTGGATATTGGACATCCAAAAGCTGAAGAAAAGTTTCCCAACCGCTGAGGGCGAGGAACGGTTGATCGTCGACGTGGAGCATTTCCGCTTGGAAGCCGGGTCCGAGACGGCCTTGGCCGGGGAAAGCGGCTCGGGCAAGACCACCTTTTTGCACTTGATTTCGGGCGTCTTGAAGCCCGACAGCGGCCAGATTGACCTCAACGGCACGTCCATGGAAACCCTTTCCGAAGCGGGCCGCGATCGGCTCCGGGCGGGGGTCTTGGGCTATGTGTTCCAAAACTTCAACCTTCTCCAGGGCATGACGGCCTTGGAAAACGTGGAATTGGCCATGCGTTTCGGGGGCGGAATCGACCCCGGGAGGGCGAAGCTTCTTTTGAACCGGATGGGCCTCTCGAATCGCCTCCACCACTATCCGCGCCAACTTTCCATGGGGCAACAACAGCGGGTGGCCGTGGCCCGGGCCTTGGCGAACCATCCGAAGCTGGTTTTGGCCGATGAGCCCACGGCCCACCTGGACCATGTCCGGGGGCTGGAAGCCGTCACCTTGATCCGGGAAGTTTGCCGGGAATTCGGGGCCACCCTGCTGCTGGTCAGCCATGACCAAGAAATTTTGTCGCATTTTCAGAATGTCCAGCACTTTGAAAAATTAAACCGGGCGCTTCATTCAAGCTCAAAGGCGGTGAAAGCATGAATACTTTGATCTTTTTAGCCGCGCATAGTCTGCGGCGTCACGCGATGTCGACCATCGTCACCGCCTTGTCGGCCGCCCTGGCGGTCGGTTTGACCATGGCCGTTTTCGGGCTGGCGGCCCAAACCCGGGCGGCTTTCATGGGCGGCGCGGGGGGATTCGACGCCGTCCTGGGAGCGAGGGGAAGCCAATTACAGTTGGTCTTGAATGCCGTGTTCCAACTCGAAACCTCCCCGGGAAACATCCCTTGGAGCCTTTACGAAACGATAAAAGCCGATCCGCGGGTTTCCGAGGCGGTCCCCTACGCCGTTGGGGACAATTACTACGGTTACCGGATCTTGGGGACTTCCCTGATGGTCCGGGATGCCCTTAGGACTTCCGCGGGGAAGCCGTTGGAGTTGGAGCCGGGCGGGCAATGGTTCAACGAGGAAAACCGTGAGGCGGTGGTCGGCTCGGTCACGGCCCGCAATACGGGCTTAAAAGTCGGTAGCACCTTCCGGCCCTATCACGGCCTGGCGTTCAACCCTTCGATGCAACACGAGGAAGTCTACCAAGTGGTCGGCATCCTGAAGCCGACCAATACGCCGATTGACCGGGTCATCTTCATCCCCCTGGATGGTTTTTACCGGATCAAGGGCCATGTGTTGAGGGGCTCGGGCAAGGATTATGTCCCGAAGGACAACCAACCGATCCCCGACCAAGACAAGGAACTCAGCTCGGTGCTTTTGAAGCTCAAGGATCCCCAAGCCGGCTTCAACCTGGATTACACCATCAACAAACAAGGGAAAGTGGCGACATTGGCTTGGCCCATCGGCCGGGTCATGGCCGACCTCTTCAACCGTTTGGGTTGGATGAGCCACATCCTGGCCTTGGTGGCCTACTTGGTCATGGTGGTGGCGGCCTGCTCGATTTTGGCGGCCCTCCACAACACCCTCCGGGAACGGCGCCGGGAATTCGCCATTCTTCGGGCCTTGGGCGCCCGCCGGAAAACCATATTCGCCTCGGTCATCACGGAGGCCGCCACCATCGCCGGGTTGGGGGCTTTGGGGGGCTATCTGGTTTATGGGTTGTTATTTGCCCTGGCGGCCGGGTTCATCCGAAACCAAACCGGGATTGTCGTCGACCCGCTGTTTTTCCACCCGGCGCTGGTCGCCGTCCCCATTGGAATGACCGTCTTGGGCGCGCTGGCGGGAATTTGGCCTGCCACCCAAGCCTATTCCACCGATGTGGCCGGAAACCTGGAACCCCATTCATGAGTTTTTAAGACAAGGAGGACGTCATGAAATTATCCGGTTTTAGATTTTTAAGTTGTATGGCTGTCCTTGCAGTCCTCGCCAATGCCATCGCGCTTTTCCCCGCCCCGGTTCGGGCGGGTTTCGAGCCCCAGGCCCCCCATGGGGGCGTTTTGGTCCCGGTGGGGGATGATTTCGCCCATGTGGAACTGGTGCTGGATCCCAAGGAAGGGAGCCTGAGCGCCTATATCTTGGACGGGGAGGCGGAAGAAGTCGTCCCCCTGAAACAACCCGTGCTTTTGGTAAGGCTCGCGGGTTTCCCCAAAACCTTCAAGCTCAAAGCGGTCGTGTCCCCCTTGAGCGGCGAAAAACCCGGGGAAACCTCCTCCTATACCTTGACGGACCCCGCCTTGAAAGGCATCGGCCCCTTGAGCGGCGTCTTGGTATGGATTAACATCAACGGAAATGTCTTCCGGGACCTGCCCTTTCAATTTCCAGCGAAAAACGGATAGGAAAATCATGGGTCTATTTCCCCCTGGAAAATTAAAGCGGGGCGTCTTCCTCACCCTGGCGACGCTGGCGGCTTGGGGGGCGCCCGCGGATTGGGGCTTTAGCCAAGAGTTCAAGAAATTCGCCGCCCCCGCGGTGACCGCGCCTTACGACGGGACCGGGTCCGCCAATGACCAACGCCGGGCCGCCAGCATGCCCCGGGACCCCCTGGTCGAAATCAAACCCGGGGACCTGGATGGAAAACCCCTGGTCGATTTCAGCGTGCTGGCCAGTTTCAATTACGACTACCCCGACGTGGATGGGGATACCAGCGCGCCGGAAAATCCACAGGCCAAAAAAACGGGTTACCCGCCCGCCATCCTGAAGCTCAATGGGACCGAGGTGGCCATTCCCGGCTTCATGATCCCCATGGACCAGGATGGGGAGGGCGATAAGACCTCTTACTTCATCCTGGTGCGCAACCAAATGAGTTGTTGTTTCGGCATGGCGCCGGGACTCAATGAATGGGTCAGCGTCAAGATGGAAAAGGGGCACGAAGCGGTCCTTGAGATGGACCGGCCGGTCGTCGTAGTGGGCACCTTGGAAGTGGGCGAAGTTTTCAACCCGGATTCGGGTTGGAGTTTTTACCGGATGAAGGGCGAAAAGGTCATCATCGCGGGCAAGAAAAAAGTTTGGCTCCAGTAAACGAAGGAGGGTTCGCCATGAAAAATCAATCCCAGGAATGGGTCCGCGGGAGCCAAGGCGTCAAACATTGGCCCGCGCTTTTGGCCCTTTCCATCCTTTCGTGGTTCTTCCTGGCGGCGCTTTTGACCACGGCGTTGAATCCGCGGGGCGTGAGGGCGGGGCGCGTCTTCTTGTCCCAACTGGCCGCCGGCCCGAATCCGGGCAGCGCAAGGGGCGGCCTTGTCCCGGGGGCCATGCCCTCCCCCACCCTTTATGTCCCCCAGGCCCCCCAGAACACCGGCAGCTATCTCCCGCTTTCCTTCACGCAACTTTCGGGCTTCTTTTTTTGGAACCCGATCGATTACGCCGACGAACCCAATCCCGCCAAGCAAAAGCGGGACAAATTGAGGAGCAAGGTTCCCAATTCGGTCATGGCTTACAACGGGAAAAAAGTGGCGGTGACCGGATTCATGATCCCCCTGGATGAAGACGACAAATTCATCGTCAAAACCTTCGTCCTGGCCAAAAGCCAAATGACCTGCTGCTATGGCGCCACCCCGCTCCCCAACGAATGGCTTTTTGCCACCGTGGCCCCCAACGCTTCCAAAGTCCAAGATCAAATGGATGTTCCCCTGACCGTTTATGGCACCCTTTCCATTGACCCCCAGCTGAAAGACCCGAGCATGCCGACTTTGTATAAAATGTCCGTCACCCGGGTGGAAGGGCCCAAGCACGGTTGGTTTTAGCCGGGGAGAACCGCTTCGCCGCGTTGAACTGAAAAGGCTTTGGACTTCGTCCAAAGCCTTTTGAATAATGGGCCAAGCGGAGATTTAAGCTAGCGCCGAACCTTGGCTTTTTTCTTTTTAGCCGGCGCCTTTTTGCGGCGTTTGGCGGCCTTTTCAGCCTCGGAGGGCGGCAGGGCCAATTGGGGTTTGGCGGCCTCGGCGGCGGGTTTGGGCTCTTCCTTGGCGCCTTGGCCGCTGGAGGCTTTCTTGAACTCATCCATGAACTGGCCGATGGCCTTGCCTAATCCCGGCAATTTGTCCTTGCCGAAGAAAAAGACCGCGATAACCAGAACCAACAGTATTTCCTCGATGCGTCCCATGCGGCGAACTCCCGTTTTGTAGGATGAGTCATTCTAGACGGACCGGGCCCCGGGCGCCAGCGGAATGGCGCCTAGGTTTGGGATTTAAAATAATCCGAAAGCCGTCGTTTAATCTCATCCCGGACTTCCCGGAAGCTTTTCAGTTTTTCCTCGTCCGTCACGGCTCCTTTTCCCGGGTCGGGCAGGGGCCAGTGGAGCCGCTCAGCCTTGCCCAAGAACACCGGGCATTCTTCCTCGGCGCAGAGGGTGATGACCGTGTCCACGGTGGCGGGGTCGATGTCCGCCACCGACTTGGAATATTGGCCTGAAATGTCGATGCCGATTTCCGCCAAAACCTTTATGGAAAAGGGGTTCACGGATGAGGGTTTGGATCCGGCGCTTTGGATGAGAGCCTGACCGCCCAAAAGGTTCTTGGCGATGCCTTCGGCCATCTGGCTGCGGCCCGAGTTGGCCACGCAAAGAAAGAGGATTTTTTTCACTCCAGGCTCCTTAATTGTTTTTACCCTCGGCGGGCGCCAAACGAATGGCCTCATAAAAAAACGAGGCCAAAACCGCGCCCAGGCAAGGCCCCACGAGGTATATCCAATAAACATCCAGCTTCCCCTCAAACAAGGCCGGAGCCAAACTCCGGGCCGGGTTCATGGAAGCCCCCGTCACCGGCCCGCCCAGCCAAGCCGCCAGCAGGACGGTCCCGCCGATGGCGGCGCCCGCCATGGTCCCCACCGCCTTGGTGTCGGTGGCAACCGCCATGATGACGAACATGAGGAAGAAGGTGAGCAGGACCTCCCAGATTAAAGCCTGCCAATTTGAAACCGCGGGCAGGGTCGACCCATAGGTTCGGCCGAGCGGCAAGATCACTTTCAAAAGCCCGATGGCGGCGAGGGCCCCTGCGAATTGGGCCGACCAATAGGCGAGAACTTGGCCGAGGGGAAAATGCCGGGCGGCGGCGAAGGCCAGGGTCACGGCGGGGTTGAAGTGCGCCCCCGAAATATGGCCCAGGGCGTAAATCATCACGGCCACCGCCAGGCCGAAGATGACGGAGATCCCGGCGTTAGAAATAGACCCGGGGAACCTTTCGGCCACCATGACGCTTCCGCATCCCGCGAAGACCAACGTGAAGGTCCCCAGGGCCTCGCCCAGGGATTTCTTGAGCAGAAGGCTCATGGTTTCTTTTTCTTCCCCACCCAGGTTCCCAAAACCGCCTTGAGCTTTCGTTTCATCCGATTCAACTCGCTCGTTTTCCGCTCGAATTCCTGGATCTTCTTGGTGAAAAGCTCCACCGTCAGGTCGCAACAAGGCCCCAGGCCCTCGTCGCCGCAACAGATGATTTGTTTGATTTCCTTTAAGGTGAGGCCCATGGTTTGGGCTTTGCGGATGAAGACCAATTGGTCCACCGCTTCCGGGGGATAAACCCGAAAACCTCCCGCGGTGCGGGCGGGCCCATTTAAAATGCCCTTTTTTTCGTAATAGCGGATGGTGTCGATGGAGGCCCCGCTTTGCTTGGCAACCTGGCCTATCTTGAGGAACGCCGCGCTGGATTTCATGATTACCCCCGTTAAAAGAATTGACCCTGGAGTATAGTCCAGGGTCAAGGGTTTTTCGAAAGAGGGGAAAACGGGGCAAAGCGAGGGGAACTTACTTTCGGGCCAACCACCAACGGCGAAAAGCCACGGCCGCCCAAATCGCTTCGACCAAGCCAAAGGGCCAAGCGCCTTGAAGGAACCCATAAACCGAGCCGAGCCCACAGGCGGCGGCAAAACCCAAAATGAACCCCGGCCCCCGGTCCTCCAAGGCGTAGCAAACCAGCATGGCGGTGACCGCGAACCACCCGAAAATCGTCAAGCCGCTCATGGGTCTTTTCCCGCCTTAGTGGGCTTCCAGCCAGTTCTTGCCCACGCCCACATCCACCTTGAGGGGCACCTTGAGCTTCATGGCGCCTTCCATTTCCCGGGTGATGAGCTCCCCGGCCTCCTCCACCTCGCTTTTGGGGGCCTCAAAGACCAACTCGTCATGGACTTGGAGCAACATGACCGTCTTCATCTTCTTGGCCCTCAATTTTTCGTGGAGGCGGATCATGGCGATCTTGATCAGGTCCGCCGCCGAGCCCTGGATGGGCGTGTTGACCGCCATGTGCTCGGCGTTGATGCGAAGGCCCACGTTGGGGGACTGGATGTCCGGCAGCCAACGCTTCCGGCCCAGGAGGGTGGAGACATAGCCTTGGGTTTGGGCCAACCGCACCTGCTCGTCGTTGAATTTCTTGATGCCAGGGTATTTGGCGA
>DATKNU010000098.1:0-13255 GCA_035541195.1 bacterium | reverse complement strand
CGGGTCCTCCAGCGTGACAATCGCTTGGGCCTATCCGGAAATTTTTTATAACAACGGCAATTCCTCCGCCTACCTGCAATTGCAGGTCAACGACTCGCCCGTGACCGACGCGGCGGTAAGCCTCTCAGGAAATTTCCCGGGCGCCCCGGTTACTTTGGCCTACGCGAGCCCGGTCACCCATTCGGGGAATGTTTACGCCAGCTACCAAGTCCTGGGATTTAGCTATGTGGCGGGAGACACCTACATCTTCACCAGCACGGCCTTGGGAAAAACCGCTTCCGCCACCCTGAGCGCCCCCGGGAACTTGACGCTGAGCGCCGACGCGAACGGCGCCGTGACGCTGGTCAACGCCGGGATCCCCGGTTCGGATAACAGCATTTCGGTTTATGACAGCAGCGGCGTGACCAATACCCTATACCTGAGCAACGCCACCTTTCCGGTCACCATCGACGCCTCAACGGCCTACGCGGGGATCTCGGGAACGATTTTCAACTTGGCCGTGAACGCCGAAAACGACGGGGGGACCGCCCACAATGCCGGCGTTTCCTACGGCGATTTTGAGGTGGCCGCCGAAGCGAGCCGATCCGTCACCCTGCCCTAACCCCCTTTCTTCAAAGCCCGTTCCCCGCGATGGAACGGGCTTTTTTATTTTTGGGTTTTTCGCCTTAAAAAAGGGTTTTTCCGACTAAATAAATTGAAATCTTCATAATGACAAGGACGGTTCCCGCTGGATAAACTTTCAACCAACCACCGGTGGCCCCGGGGCCGAATTGAAAGGAGTTTGTGATGCGGGAAACAAGTTGGATGTTGGGGACTTTCGTCCTATTTATGGTCCTGAGTTTTAGTGCATTGATCCAGACGGGTTGTAGCAACCCGCCTACCGCTTCGACGGCGATTACCTGGGATAGTCCCCAGATTTACGACAACAACTCCGGCTCCACCGCTCATTTGGGTCTCCAGGTCAATGGTGCGCCCGCCACCGACGTCCTGGTCGTGCTTTCGGGCGGTTTCCCCGAGTCGCCCGTGACGGCCTCTTATTCCTACCCGATCACGGATGGGGGCCAGGCTTACGCTTTCTATCAATTCGGCTCCTTTACCTATACGGCGGGGGCCACTTATGTGTTGAGCAGCAAGGCCATGGGGAAGACGGCTTCCGTCACCTTGGTAGGCCCGGGCGGGATCACGAATGATTTGGATTCCAACGGGGCAGTGACGCTGGTGACGGTGTCCCACCCGGGATCTTTTAATGCCTTTTACCTCTTGGACAGTTCCTACAACCCCATTTCAATCCTTTCTCCGACGACATTTCCGGTGACTGTGAATGCCGGAAGCGCTTATCCGGGAGCCTCGGGAACGGTTTATGACGTGGAGACTTACCTCTCTAATTCGACGACCCTGGTGGCCAACGGCAAAATGGGCTTTGGTCAGGTCGTTGCCTTTTCCCAGCGGGACCAAGGGGTCACCGTCCCCTAAGGGTTTTGCTTCCGAGCCCCCCGGCCGGCCGGGGGGCTTTTTTATTTTGGCCGGGCTGTCTTTGGGGAAGGATTCCGGGACATAATCCTAAAAACGAAAAGGAACCCCTCGATGGCCTTCGCCGCCGCCCCCGCCACCCAAGCTTACGCCGCCCGCTTCCCGGATTTTGAAAGGGCCGGGTTTTACCGGGGCTTTGGGGGCCTCACGGTCTCGTCCCTGGGGCTGGGCACCTATTTGGGCTCGCCCACGGCGGCGGAAGACGCGCTTTACGAGCAAACGATCCGGGAAGCGCTTTTGTCCGGGATCAACCTGCTGGATTCGGCCATCAATTACCGTTGCATGCGCGGCGAGCGCGCCATTGGGGCCGCCTTGAAAAAATTGACGGCCGAGGGAAAACTCAAAAGGGAAGAAGTGGTGGTCTGTACCAAGGGCGGCTTCCTGCCTTTTGACGGGGAAGCGCCGGCCAGCCCGGCCCGTTATTTCCAGGAACAATATCTCGCCACCGGCCTTTGCGCGCCCCAGGACATCGTGGCGGGGTGCCATTGCCTGGCCCCGGGTTACCTGCGCGACCAAGCGGAGCGGTCGCTGAAAAACCTGGGGCTGGACGCCATCGACCTCTACCACCTGCACAATCCCGAGATGCAATTGGACGAGGTGCCCCGGGATGAGTTCCTGGCGCGCCTGGAAAAGGCTTTTCAGGAATTGGAGAAGTTGGCGGCCGAGGGAAAGATCAGGGCCTATGGCACCGCCACTTGGAACGGCTATCGGGTGAGGGAAAGCGACCAGGATTACCTGTCGCTCCAGGACGTCCTTCGCACCGCCGAAAGGGCGGGTGGTTCCCGCCATCATTTCGCGGCGGTCCAATTGCCCTATAACCTGGCCATGACCGAGGCCTACGGCCTTCCCAACCAACTGCAGGGCGGGAAGCGGGTGGCGTTGCTCGCGGCCGCGCGGGAAAACGGCCTGGCGGTCTTCACCAGCGCTTCCTTGCTGCAAGCCAAGCTTACCCGGGGCCTGCCGGCGATCGTGACCGGCGAATTGCCCCATCTTTCCACGGACGCCCAAAGGGCCCTGCAGTTCGCCCGTTCCACCCCCGGGGTGACGGCCGCCTTGGTGGGCATGAAGCGTCTTGAGCACCTGAGAGAGAACTTGGGCCTGGCCGCGGCGCCTCCGGCGGCGCCAGAGGACCTGCGAAGGCTTTTGACGGTTTGATGGGTGTGAAAAGACAAGAGGGAGGGCTGCCTAGCGTTAGGCCCTACTGTGCGTCTATTTTACGTTAAAAATACGATCAAATTCTTGACAGTCCCCCCCTTAGCCCCCAGAATCTCTTTGTTCTTGAAGCTTGGCATCCCTTTTGAGGAGGCTTTTATGCGTCGTGTCCTTTGGTTCATCCTTCTGGGCCTTCTGGGCCTGACCCAGATCAATTGCGGCCCCAAGGCATCCCCCTCTTCGCCCTCCAGCTCCAGCGGCAACGCTTACTCCTTCGTCACCAACATCGGCCAATATGGGGATGCTTATAATCCTTACCAGTTTTATCAAATTACCGGTGTGGCGGTGAGCGGCGATAAACTTTTTGTAGGCGATAATGATTATGACGTCATCCAAGAATATGACCTGAGCGGGAACTACCTCACTTATTTCACGCCTCACTACAATTGGGGCCCTGTCGTGGAACCGGACAGCTTAGCCGCCGATGCCTATGGCCATCTTTATATCGGGGACGCTGATGAGGGCGAAATAGCCGTGATGAATATAGCCTCCATTCCGTCCCCTTCTTATGCGATCGGGCAAGCGGTCACGGTTTCCGACGCTTACGGCACGGACTGTTATCCGGGCGCTTTGGCGGTTGACCAGAACGGCATCATCTATGTGGCCGATTATGATTGCGGTGAAATTTATACCATGAACCAGTACGGCATCAACTCAGGCTACGGCCTTGGAAGCGGCTTTGGCACCGACAGCGGCAGTGCCAGCATCAATGGCGGATTTTTGGATAACCCCAACGGGATCGCGGTGACGCCGGACGGTTCCAAGGTTTATGTGGCCGACTCGAACAACAATGTCGTCCAGGTTTATAATTCGGGCAGCACGGGCCTGACTTGGGTCAGCGTTATCGGCGACGCCACGGGGGCCTCCAGCACCGCCACCGGCAAGTTCGACTCCCCGGCGGGTTTGGCTCTGGACGGCGCGGGCAACCTTTTCGTGGCGGACTCGAACAACGCCCGGATCCAAAAGTTCAGCGCTTCGGGTAAGTTCCTGACTTCCATCGGCGATACGGCCAATAGCATCAGCAACGGCCAACTTCAATCACCCTGGGCCATCGCGGTGGACGCGGCGGGTGAGGTTTTCGTGACCGACACCAACTACGAGACTGTCTTTAAATACACCTCGAATTAATCACCCCCATTGGCAAGGAGGCATCACATGAAAAAGACCATCGCTTTAGTCGCCCTGATGTTATTAGCGTCCAGGGGGTTGGCCCTGGCGGGCTCCCATCCTCATGGGCCTTTTCCCAAACATAAGTCCTCTGGGCATGTCTTCGCGGTGCACCACAATCCCCATAAGCCGGGCCCAGGTAGTTTCCATACGGCCGGGGCTCATCACGGGAATAATCGGGGTTAATCAGGGGTTTTAGGTCCCATTTTAAAATGGGTGTCGAACGGGCGGGTTCAATTATTCAGGAGGCTTTTATGCGTCGAATGCTCTGGCTGATGCTTCTGGGATTCCTGGGGTTCCTGCAAATCAATTGCGGGCCCAAAGCGCCCTCCAGTCCCTTGGTGGCGGGGGCCGACAGTTCCTATTCTTTCATCACCAACTTTGGCCAATATGGTTCCCCCTACGATCCTTCCCAATTTTACGAGATCGGCGCCATGGCGGTCAGTGGGAATAAAATTTATGTCAGTGATGTGGACGACTGGGATGTCGAAATCTACGACTTGAGCGGGAACTACCTGACCTATTTCTGGCCTTGGAGCGATTCGAGTGATTACTATGTCGACCCTTATGGTTTGGCGGTGGATAAGTACCAGCATCTTTATATTGCGAACCCCTATGGCGACGAGATTGATGTGCTGAATACGGCCCAGTTGCCCACCACGGTCTCTAACTATCTGGTCACGGTGGGCCAAAGCTATGGCGGCCAATGCGAAACGGACGCGGTGGCCGTGGACCAAAACGGCCTGCTCTATGTGGCGGACGCTGATTGCAACGAGGTCTATACCATCGCCCAATTCGGAAGCAACCCGGGCGGAGGACTTTATACTTACGATGGTAGTGTCAGCATCAATGGCGGCAGTTTGAACATAGGGGGAGCAAGTGGCCCTTACGGCATCGCGGTCACGCCGGATGGATCCAAGGTCTTTGTGTCCGACAAGGGCAATAATGTGGTGCAGGTCTATGATTCGGGTCTGACTTGGATTGGCGTCATCGGGGACGCCACGGGGGGCGCGAGCACGGCGACGGGTAAGTTTGAGGCGCCCGCCGGCTTAGCGATCGACAATGATGGCAACCTTTTGGTGGCGGACGAAGACAATGCGCGGATCCAGAAGTTCACTCCCTCGGGGACCTATTTGTCTTCTTTTGGGAATACGGCCTCCAACTTTAGCGCTGGCCAGCTTTATTCACCCGGGCAGATCGCGGTGAACGGGAACGATGTTTACGTCACCGACACCAACTACGACACGGTGTTCAAATACACCGCCAGCAAGTAAGGGGGACTCTCATGAAAAAGATTTTTGTTTTGACTGCCATCCTATCGCTTTCCACTTGGGGTTTGGCCCAAGCCGGGCCCCATCCCCATGGGCCTTTCCCCAAGCACAAGCCTTCGGGAAAGATTTTACAGGTTCACCACAACCCCCATAAGCCCGGCCCGGGAAGCTTCCGCACGGCTTCGGTCCATCACGGCCCCCGGTAGGTCTTTTGAAGGTTTTCAAAACTTGAAGGGGCCCGGCAGGTCGGGCCTCTTTCTATTTTTTCAGGAGGCTTCTATGCGCCGGATTTCTTTGCTTATCCTGGTGGGTTTATTGGGGTTGACCCAGATCAATTGCGGGTCCAAGTCCTCGCCTTCTGCGCCGGTAAGTTCGGAGGCTTCCTACTCTTTCATTACGGACTTATCATTGGCCGCTGGAACGCCTCTTTCTTCCAATGTTCCCCTGGGGGTGGCTGCCAGCAATGGGAAGATTTACGTGGGTTATGCCGATTTATCGGGCGTCGGGAATTATTACATTTCCGTCTTTGACAGGGCCGGAAATTTCCTCGCTTATTTCAGCCCTTACAGCGCTTATGGTGATCCCATTTTCGCGGGCGGCCTTTCGGTTGATAAGTTTGGGCACCTGTATATGGCCGATTATTACAATGCCACCATCCATAGTTTCAACATAGACGCCATCCCCGCCACTATCTCCGGGGAAGCGGTGACCGCAGCCTTCACTTACAACGGTATTTGTTCTCCTACGGACGTGAAAACCGACGCCAGCGGCATTCTTTATGTGGCCGACAGTTGTGGGGCCATTTACTCGCTTTACCAACATGGCAATAATCCGGGATTTGGCACCAGCAACGTCAACGGAAGCGTCAGCATCAACGGAGGCGATTTAGGCAGCGGAGTGTCTTTCAGCGGTCCCTTGGGAATCGCCGTGAACCCCGCCGGCACGCGTATTTACGTGTCCGAACCACAGTTTAACGTAGTCCAAGTTTATGACGGGGATTTCAACTGGCTCAGCGTGATCGGAGACCCTTCGGGCGCCCCCAGTACGGCCACTGGCAAGTTTGACGGACCCGAAGCCGTCGCTTTGGACAACGCCGGCAACCTTTTCGTGACCGATTCGAACAACTCACGGGTCCAGGAATTCAGCCCCAGCGGGGCTTATTTGACGTCCATCGGCAATACGGCCACCAGCGTCAGCAACGGCGAACTTTTCTTCCCGGTCTTTCCGACGTTGGACGAAAACAACAATCTTTTCGTGACCGAATTTTATTCGGCAAGGACCTTTGAATACGGATTGAATTAAAGGAGTCGAACGTGAAAAAGAAATCGTTGTTCTTGGCGATCTTCATTCTGGCGGGCCCGGTTTGGGCCGGCCCCCATCCCCACGCGGCTTTCCCAAAGCATCCGCGCAATGGGAAGGTCTTTCAGGTGCACCATAACCCGCATAAACTAGGGCCGGCCAGTTTTCATGCGGCCGCGGGGCAAGCCGGTTCCAAGTAGGTTGCCAATAGCCTAAAAAATTAAAGCGGCTCGGGTTAACCCCGGGCCGCTTTTTTATTTTGGGACCGGTCCGGGAAGCTCAGCCCTTTCCCTTCTTGCCCTGGATCAGCGTGTACCAAACGAAAAGCACCACCCCCATGACAAGGGCCCCCAAATGGGCGTCCCAGGCGGTGCCGGCGGTTTGGTGAATGGTGAAGAGGGTTCCGTTGAGGCGCGAAAGCATGGGCATGAGCCGCGGCAAATCGCCCCAGGGAATGAAGGCCAAGGCCGCCTGCACCAGGGCCCAAAGCCCCATGACGAAGATGGTGCGGGAAGGGACTTCCATCAGGGGTACGCCGAAAAAGGAAAAAATCCACTTCATGCGGCCCCAGGGGAAGTGCAGGAGATAGATGACGCCCATGCCGGTCACCACCCGGGAGGCGCCGATCAAGGCCAAGGTGCTGTGGGGGTGGAAATGCAGGTGGGCGGCCTCGCCGGCCAGGCCGCAGAGCAAGTAAGCCATCAAGTAACGGCTCCGCCCCCATTGGGCCTCCACGCCCTTGCCGAAGAAGAACAAGAAGGACATGTTGGCCACCAGCTGGGTCCAGGAGCTGTGCAGAAAGAGGCCGGTGACCACCCCCAGCCCCAAGTGCCGGGCGGGGATGAAACCATATTGGTCCAGGATTCGGGAGAAGTCCTCGTGGCCCACGGTCAGGTAGGCCACCAACACGTTCACGAAAATCATGAAGGTATTGGCCCAGGGGATCTTTTTGGAGGCCGGCCCGTCATCGGAGAAGGTGATGAACATAGAAGGGCATTATAAAAAGACCGGTGGTTTCCTCAAGCCATTTTAAGGCGGGCCAAGGCGCCTGAGGGCGGCCTGAAGATCCGGGTCCCCGGGATTTTGTCGAAGGGCCATCCCGAAAAGCTTCCGGGCCTCGGCGGTTTCACCGGACGATTCCAGGACCTGGCCGAATTTTTGGCAAAGCACCCAATCCTTCAAGCTTTTGTCGAAGGCCCGGGTGAGGACGGGCTTGAAACTTCGCCAATCGGCGGCGGGGTCCTGGGGATAAAAGGTCTTCTCAAAGCAGTAATAGTAAAGGGTCTTTTCCAGGAAGCAGGACTGCAAATAGGGGTCGTCGGGGACAGAAGGGTAGAGGGCCAGCAGATCGCGCAGTAATTGAGTTTCGGGCCGGCCTGTGGGCGTATCGATGTACTCAAAGTCAATTCGTTGCGCCGAACGGTAATAGGCGGCCCAAGCCTCGAAGATCGGCCGGTTTTCGGGCGTGAGGGGGACCCAGCCCAATTGGTAAAGCCCGGGCGTTTCGGGCGAGGGGCCCAAATCCTTCCATTGGGATCCGGGGAAGCGTTTTCGAAGCGCGGGGACATAGTTCCATTCGGTGAAGACCGCGGCCCAAGAGGCCTTGGCCGGATTGAGGCGCGGGTTCACCAGCGCGTTGAAGGGATAGGCGCAAACCGACAGGGAGTTGTCGCTGGTGAAAGGCACCATCTCGGAAAAAACTAATCCCGGGCCCTCCCGGTCGGCCCGGGGGGCCAAAATCTCGTAGGAAAGCCGCCTTTCATTGAAGTGAGGGTCGACATCGGGCCGTAAGGAATCGGGAAAAGTGCAAAAGAAACGCCCGACATCCCAACCGCCAGCCACCAACAGCGCCAGGACCAAGACCCAAGGACGGCGCGGCGGCGCGGTGGCGGCTAATAGCCGGTTCAGTCCAAGGGCCGCGACGGCCAAAAGGGGGATCAAAACCAGGACAATTCGGAAGGTTTCCAGGCCATGGGAAAGAAATCCGGGGAGCAGGAAGAGTCCGACCGCGGCCAAAAGCCAAAAAGCAAAAGGATCCCGGCGATGACGATAAAGCTCCAAAAGACCGATCCAAGCCAAGGCCCCCACGAGGGGATTCAGGAATCCCCCTTGCGCGGGAGTCCATAATCCGGCCATCCGGCCATCCCAGAAAAGAGTTTGAACATAATCCCAAGCGGTGGCCGTTTGGGCCCGCCAGGAAGAAAACCCATTCCAAGCGGCGACGGCGCGGATATGGCCGCCATAGCCTTCACGAACCGCGAGGATTAAAAAAGGGATGAAGAAGACGAGGAATCCGGCGGTCAAAAACCAAACGGAGTGCCGGGGGAGGGGCGGCCTCTTCGTGACGCGCGCGAGCAACAGCAGGCTCAACCACAAGATCATGATCGGCCAAGAGAAAAAAACCCAGGGCCCCAAGCCGGCCAAGGCCCCCAAACTAAAGAAGTGCATCCGGGTAGTTTGGGGACGCTGGTGAAGCCGTCCCAGGGCATAAAAAATCAGCCCTTCCCACAAGAGCGTGATTCCGCTGAGAATGGGTTTGGCGATGAAAACCGGCCAGTAACCGAAGGCTAGAAGCGCGAAAAAAATGAAGGCCGGCGTAGGGAGAAAAAAACGCCTGGCCATCCCATAACCCAAGCCCAAAGCCAAAAGGGACGCGAAAGCCGGGCAAAATTGGATCGAAATCAGGATGGAGTGGGTGATTTTAAAAACAACCCAACCCAGGTAGGTCAACCAGACCGAGACCTGGGACATGGTCTCGAAAAGTCGCCATTGCCAATGAAGGTCCAAATTCGGGATATAGGCGGCGATCAGCGCGTCGTCCGGCACGGGCCACCAAGCGGGGTTGCCCAAGTCCCAAAAACGCGGGAAGGCCGCGGCTGCCACCAGCAACAACCAGACCCAGGGGGGAAGAAACCATTTCGGCAAGGGGTCGATTTGATAAGCCGGCTTCGTTTGGGCGGAGGCGCGCGGTGATAAGACGGCCCCGAGGATGAGCGGAAGGAACAGGCCGAACGACAAAAATAAAATTTTTCCGGCAAGGGACAGGGGCAGGAAGGTGAGGACGGCATTGGCCGCCAGGAACCAAAGGAAAAGGGCCCAAGGCGAGCCGGAAGGATTCCAGTTTTTTCGTGAAAGGTCTTTCAAGCGGTCCCGGTCAAGATGAGAATGGTTTGGGAAGGCCCGCGAAAAAGGCCCTCGGGCCCAGAATAATGGGCGTCCGAGGGAAGTTCCACGTTTTTAAAAAAACGGGAAAGCCGCCGGCGGAAGCGAAAAAGACGTAAAATGAAAGACCATTGGGGAATTTCGGGGAAATCCATGAAAAAAACGAAAAGCCGCTTGCCTGCCGGACAAAAGAAAACAAAAGAAGCCGTGACGCCGCCCTGGCCGGGCCTGAAAGCTTTCGGGCTTTTGAGGGACCTTTGGGAGGACGAGGCCGGACTTTCCTTCCGAAAGGCCCTCAAGGGCCTGGAAAAGGGGACGCCGGAGGATTTGCAGCGGGCCCGCCGGTCCTATCTCAAACTTTGGAAGATCCTGGCCGAGGATCTGGAGTTCAGCCGGCGCCCCTTTTCGGGCAATGGCTTGCAGGATTATTGGCTCGAAAAATGGCTGGATCATCCCAACGCCTTCCACCGCAAGGCGGAGTTGGCCCCCTATGCCCAATTGGGCGCCGCCTTAAAAGAGGCCTACGGCGCCGAACTTCAACTGTTTTTGAAAGTGTTGAGGGTTGATTGGGAAAAAATATTTAAGCCCCTCCGGGCCGTGCCTTCCTTGTCCGGCTTCAAATCCCTGACGGGGGCGAAAAACACCCTGGCGCCCCTTTCGGCCCGCCGGGAATTGAAGGAAATATTGCTAAAGTCCGACTTGCCGCCCGCCTCAATGGCGGCCCAGGTGGCCGCTTATTTCCACGGCCAGGGATTCGGCCTCTTCGGCCGATTCCGGGCCTTCCGTTGGAATCACGCCGCCCAGGCCCTGGAGGGCGTGGAATCGGTGGATCCCATCCGGTTGGAGAACTTGGTGGGCTATGACGAGCAGCGGGAGCCGCTCCTGGAGAACATCCGGGCCTTCGTGAAGGGCAAACCCGCCAACAACGTGTTGCTTTACGGGGAGCGGGGCACGGGCAAATCCTCCACCGTGAAGGCGCTCCTCAACGCCCATCATGCCGAGGGCCTGCGGGTCGTCGAGGTGCTCTCGTCCCACTTGATGGATCTTCCGGCCATCCTTCCCCTTTTGAGGGCCCGGCCCGAGAAATTCATCCTTTTCGTGGACGACCTTTCCTTCGAGGAGAATGAGACCGGCTACAAGGGGCTCAAGGCGGTCTTGGAAGGCACCCTGGAAGCTTCCCCGGCCAACGTGATCCTCATGGCCACCTCCAATCGGCGGCACCTCGTCCGGGAATTTTTCGACGACCGCGCCGGGGGGCTGGCGAAGGAGGGGGAGATCCATGGGGCCGACACCGTGGAAGAAAAGCTCTCCCTGGCGGACCGTTTCGGGCTGGTGGTTTCCTTTTACGCGCCCGACCAAGAGACCTTCTTCAAGATGGTCGACGAGTGGGCCAAGGTCGAAGGCGTCAAACTGCCTTCGGACGAACTGCACCTCAAGGCCGCCCAATGGGCCCGGTTCAACAACGGCCGATCGGGCCGCGCGGCCCGGCAATTCATCCAAGACCTGAAAGGCAATTCGTGAGGCTCGGTTGGGTTGGGGCCTTGGGGTGGTTGATTCCCGCCGCCTTGGGGGCGGCTTCGCCCCTTTTTCCCGACCGGCTCATTTGCGCCGGGGATCCCGGCCGCCTTCAATTGGTGACGGCTTGGGGCAAGGGGGCTTGGGATTTTGGCTTGGAGGGCCCCGCGTTGGACGCCCAATCCCAGCCCTCGGGCGATTGGCTGGTCACGGGGGGCAAGGGCAAGTTGTTCTTGCTCCACCATAGCCTGGGGCAAAAGCCCTGGGTCGTGGGCTGGGATTGGTCGAAGCTGGAGGTCGATCCCCCGGCGGACGCGGTGGCGGTGGATTGGGACCTCAGCGGCAAACCGACCCTTATTTTGGCCGCCGACGCCGTGAAGAAACGCCTTTTTTTGGCGGAGGCCAAGGCGGCCGGCGCCAAGATCCGTTGGGAATTTCCCCTGCCGGACCCGCCCCGGGCGGTGAAGGTTTGCCCCGACAGCGGCAATTTCCTCGTGACCCTGGATTCCCAAGTCGAAGAAGTGGACTTCAAGCAAGCCAAAGTCCTCTGGAGCTTGAAGGTGGACCAGGCCGCCGAGGCGGTCCGGAGCCCCGACAGCACCACTTACGTCATCGACCAAAAGGGGAGGGTTTCGGCTTACGACATAGGCCAAAACCGGCTCTGGCAAGCCTCCCTGGATCCCGTGTCGGACGAATGGAAAAACGCCAACCTATCGCTTTTCGAGGTTCGGGAAGAAATCAGGATCCTGGCTTCGGGCTCGGCCCGCACCCGCCAAGGCCGCCAAGGGCGGGAATGGGTGCTGGATTCCAAAAATGGGAAGATCCTCGCGATGGAGGCTTGTCCTTCTTTGGTGACCCGGGTGGTGCCGCGAATCGAGGGCATGGGTTCGGCGGGACGATGAGCCTAAAGACCCTGGGGTTGGCCCTTCTCGTGGCGGCCTTGGCCTCCCTCCTTCAAGCCCAAGAAGCGGGCCCCTGGGGGCTGCGCCTTGATTTCATGACGGGTTTTCAGGACCCGGTGGGCCACGCCGGTTATTTCCAGGCCTCGAGGGTTTTATGGGATCGCCGGGAAATGCTGAGCGATGAGCTGGAACTCGATTGGGGCGCTGAGGCCCTTTGGTGGGTGCAAGGTCCCCAGGGTCCGCCGGTCTCCCGGTTGAACCTACCTTGGCCCGAGGGCGGCCCGGCCCCCCGGATCGATCCCGAGTGGAACAATTTCAACCAAAGCGACGGGGTCAATTTCGAAGTCCTGCGGCTGACGCGCCTTCATCTGAAGTGGGCCTTTGACGATTTCCAGGCCGTCGGCGGGCTTTTCGCGCCCGACTGGGGGCAGGGACGGTTTTTCCGTCCCACGGATTATTTCGGGCCCTTGGCGCCCCTCACCCTTTGGCCCGAGGAACCCTTGGGCAGCGAGGGGCTGGACGCGAGCCAAGCCCTTCTGGATGATCTTTCGGTGGAAGCCGCCGCCCGCCTGACCGCGGGGCACGGGGCCGAATGGGTTTTGCGCCTTCCCAACCGGGGCATCGGATTCCTGGTCGCCCCCAGTTTCGCCCATCTGTCGGGGCGCGAGGGGCTGGGCTTGGAAGGCCTGGTGACCTTCCCCGATTTCCAATTGCGCTTGGAGGCCGTGCGCTGGGCCTGGGGCGGGCGCTTGACCGCGCTGGAAACCCTGGCGGGTTTTTCCACCCGCTGGGAGGGGGGCGATTGGTGCCTGGAATGGCTGAAGGACGGCACGGGCGAGGCCCTGGCCTCTTTTTCAACCCGGGCGCCCGCCGCGGATTATCTCACGCTTTTTTGGCGTCGGGCCTTGGATGAAAATTGGGTTTGGGAGCCGACCTTGGTCAAATCGCTCCAGGGCGGGCCGCTCCTCTTTTGGCCCAAGCTCACCTGGAGCTTTGAGAGCGGTTGGACCTTCGGGGCGGAAGGGCAGGTCGGGGCCTTTTTTAGTGAAGGCCCCCTGGCCGCCCATCCGGACCGTTTTTTCCTCAGGGTCGACCGCGAGTTCTAGCTTGGCCGCGGCTTTTTTTGTTATCCTGGGCCCACTTATTTCTTCCCAAGGCGGCCCCATGAAGCCATCCTCACCCCCCCGCAAAAAATTC
>DATKNU010000097.1:0-5604 GCA_035541195.1 bacterium | reverse complement strand
GAACCATTGGAAGGACAAGGCGGACAGCGGCGTGGTGTCGAAGGAATTGATGAGGCCGGTCTGCAGGTTGGGCAGGATGTCGGTGGCCGAGAGGGGAATGGGCGAGTAACCAGCGGACTTCCAGATGTTCATGGTGTCGGTGTCGTTGCCCCAGATGAAGAACTTGGCTTTCTTGAGGTCGTCGGGGGTCAGGATGGGGGTCTTGCCGAAGAACATGACCCAGCCGGCGTCGCCCCAATTGAGGATCTTGAAACCGTCGGCCAAGAGCCGCTTCTCCAGCAAAGGCTGAAGCTTGGAACGCACGTAATCGCTCTCCTCGTCGCTCTTATAGAGCATGGGCACCGACAGGGCGGAAAAGCCCTTGTCGATTTGGGACAGGCCCACCACGGTGAAGACGCCGGCCTGCAATTGGCCCGTGCGCAGTTTGGTGACCATGTCGGGCTCGTCGCCCAGCTCGCCGCCGGGATAAACCTTCAAGAGCACGCCCGCGGCTTTCCAGGATTCGCCCATGTCGCGGATGATCTTGTCCCAGGGCGAGCCCTGGGGCGCCAGGGTGCCCAGCTTCAGGGTGACCGCCGCGTCTTGGGCCTGGGCCTGAAAGGCCGGGGCGCCCAAGGCCAAAAGCAGGGCCGCCCACTTGATCGAGAATGAATGGCGCACGGAAAACCTCCTAAGGGTAAAAGCTTATTTCACGAAAATCGAATCCACCTGGGTGAGGAGCCACTGGGCCCTTTTACGCATGATGAGGTTCACCAGCCGGTGGGCCTTATCCTTTTCCACGTCGATGGCCAGCGCTTGGTTCAGAAGGTCGACGAACTCGGCCTCGTTTTGGGTTTGGACGTCCACGGCCTCGGCCAGGTTCAGGTAAGGCCCCAATTGGGTGCCGTTCGAAAGGGCGATGGCGCGCTTGAAATGGTCCCGGGCTTTTTGGGCCGAGCCGCCCATGGCGGCGGGCTTGCCGCCCTCGTAAGTAATGAGGAAGCTCTCGATGGCGCCCTCGTCATAGTCGGGCTCCAGCGCGTAGGCCCGATAGACCAGGGCTTCGGCTTGGGGCAAGTCGGAGAGCAGGTTGGGATCGTCCTTTCCCAAGGAGATGGCGGCCATCCAGGCCACGCCGGTCCAATAGAGGGCCGTTACGTCGTCCTTGTCGGCTTCCAAAACGGCCTTTTTAGGGTCAGTGAAGAGGTCTTTGCTGAAGGAGGAGTGCCGGGAATTAAGTGCCCTCAGACCGTAAGCGTAGGCCCGCAGGTAGAGCTTTTTCGCCCGCGTCTTGAGTTCCTCGGATTTGGGGTAGTCCTTGTCGGCGATGAACTCGGCGTCCTGTTGGACGAAGGCGTAGGAATACTCGGTGAAGTCCTGGCAGGCGGCCGTCAGAAGCGCCGTGTGGTTGGGGGTGGCCGCCAAGACGCTTTCGATCAATTTCAAGCTGAAGGGCAGGGCTTGGCGCACCAATTCGGGGTCGTCGTCGCTGGACCAGGTGTCGCCCGAGCCGGCTAAGCTGTCGCCGATGCTGTTGACCGCGATGGATTTGATGAAACAACCGTTCAAAAAAAGCGAGCAAGCCAAGAGCAGGAACCAGAAACCCTTGGGGGCCGCGGGCTTTAAAAAATTCATCCGAACTTCCTTATCTAAAGGGTGCAAGAAGGAGCCCCGTTTTACTCCGAAGCCTTCGGGGCTGTCAATAAGGCCCGAAACGGGCCCATTATAACAGGATTGGGCGGGGCCCCGGACCGGGGAGCCGATTTTTTAGGTCTTTTTAGACAAAAACCGAAGGACCGGGATCTGTCCGTGGAGCGAGGTTAGAATCCATTCATGACCGACTTTCAACAAGAGGCGGGGTTCCAGGACTTTGTGACGGACCACCGGGGGCTTTGGTTCAAATTGGCCTTCCGGATCCTGGAAAACCGGGAAGAAGCCGAGGACGTGGTCCAGGAAACCCTGGCCTTCCTTTGGGAGAGGCGCCAGGTGCTTTCCATCGAGAATCCCGGGGCTTACGTGGCCCGGGCGGTCTGGCTGAATTCGATCAAGCGCCGCACCCGCCGGCGCCTGGCCTTGCCGTTGGACGGGGTGCCCGAGCCCGAGGCCCCCGAAGGGGCCGGGGGGCCCCGGGCCTTGGATCCCGGGCTTTTGTCCCGGGCGCTGGAGGCCCTGCCCCCGAAACAGCGGGCGGTCGTCGAGATGAAATATTACATGGGGCTTTCGTTCAAAGAGATCGGGGAAACTCTCAAAATTTCCCTCCACACCGCGGCCAGCCGGTGCCGTTACGCCCTGGCGGCCCTTTCTAAAAGCTTGGACAAACATCCAGACCGGGAGGCGAACGATGAGTGAGGAAATCAAGGAAACGGGGAAGGCCCACGCCAACGTGGTTTTCAACGACGGCGCGGCCGTAGCCGTGGCCGGCATTTTGGGAGGCGTGGGGTTGGCCTTGGGCTTCCCCTGGATCGTCCTGGCCCACGGCCAGGGGTTGGGGCCGACCCTCTTGGTGGTCTTCGTGGTGATGGGGCTCCTGCTGGGGGCCACGGTGGCCTTGGCTTCGGCGGTTTTGGGATTGGTCATCCCGCGGCAAGTGGGCGGGGGCGCGCCCCAAAGTTTGCTGCGCGAGCTCAAAGACTGGAGCCGCGAATGGCGCGAGTGGTCCCAAGTGGATTGGAAGCATTGGTCCGAGGATGAATGGAAGGAATGGGCCGAGAGGAAAAAGCGGGAGGATTAACCCGCCGACCCTGCCTTTTTCCGCGGTTTTTCCAATCCGCGGCCTTTTTTCGGGGGATTGACAATTGCCCGACCGCTCGGTAGATTTTCGATTCCGTTGGGTTTGGTCCATCCGTATTTTTTTGAGGAGACTTCATGCGACGCCGATTGTTTTTCGCTTTGGCTTTTTTATCGCTTGCACCGGCTGTGAAGGCCCAATCCCTTTCGCTTTCGGATTACCTGAATCAAGTGAAAATCCAGGGCTCGGATTACCAGTCCCGGGCGGCGGCGGTGACGGCTTACGAAAAACAAACCCACGAGCAGGACCTGATTTATTCGCCCCTCTTGACCGCGTCCTATAATCACTTGGACGACACCGAACAATTGGCGAATCCCCTGACTCAGCCCCACACCCTGGCGGACACGGCGGGTGTTTCCATCACGGCCCTGCTTCCTTTCGGGCCGAAACTGACTGTGGGTTATGTCATGCAAAACACCAACTACACGCTCAATCCGCTCTTCGCCTCGGCATCGGCTCTTTTCCCGAACCCTTATTACCAGGTGGCCCCCGTGGTGTCCTTGTCCGTGCCGCTCTTCAAGGATTTCGGCGGGGCCCAAACCCAGGCTGGGGTGAAGAAGGTCCAGTACGAGTTCCAAAGCTTGGTCAACAACGCGGTTTATCTGCGCGAAGAGGAGTTGTACGACGCCAAAGTGGCTTATTGGAATCTGGCTCTGGCCCGCCAGGCGCTGGCCATCCGCCAGGACACCCTGGACCGCACCCAGAAGATCTGGGATTGGACCAAGAAGCGCGTGGCCCGAAACCTGGCCGATCCGCCCGACGCCCTGCAGGCCGAGGCGTCCGTGCGCCTGGCGGCGCTGGACCTGGACATGGCCCAACAGCAGGAGCGTTCGGCCAGGCTCGCCTTCAACCGTTACCGCGGGGCCCAAGCGGACGCCGTGCCGGAGCAATTGGAGGACCTGCAAGGCTCCCTGGACGGCCTGAAGCAAGAGCTGCCCGCCGATTCCCCTGAGCGTCTGGATTTGAAACAAGCCGAGGCCAACGTGTCCCAGCAGAAAGCCGCCTACGATGAGGCGCACCAGAACGTTTATCCGGACATCACCGCCACCGCTTCCTGGCGGGGCAACGGGTTTGACCCCACTTTTGGCGGGGCCAACAGCACGGCCTTTTCCACCAGCTACCCCACCTATAACCTCGGCGCCCAGTTCAACCTGCCCCTGGACGTCTTCACGGCCGCCCAAGTGGCGGATGGTTTTGAAAAGAATTATGAGAGCGCCCAAATGGCCCTGAAGGACAAGCAGCTTCAGGTGGCCCAAGATTGGAAGGACCTGATGGACAAACTATCCGATGTCAACCAACGGCTCGACATGACCGCGCAAATTGAGTCCATCCAAAAAAACAAGGCGGACCAGGAAAAGCAGCGGCTCGAGTTCGGCCGCACCACCGAGTTTCAACTTTTGTCCTTCGAGAACGACTACAACGCCGCCCGGTTGAACCACTTGTCGGTTATCGCCGAGAAGCTGTCGCTCTTGGCCAAGGCCCAATGGTGGATGGCCGGCCAAACTCCCGACGCTTCAGGAGAAACTAAATGAACCTTCCCCAACTGGCGGTCAACCGCCCCGTTTTCGTTTCTTGCCTGGTCATCCTGGTCATGATCTTGGGCGCCATGGCCTATGATTCGCTGGGCGTGGACCTTTTCCCCGACGTGAGTTTCCCCTACGTGTTCGTTTCCACGCCCTACGCGGGCGCCTCCCCGGAGGAAATTGAGAGCCAAATCTCCAAGCCCCTGGAAGAAGAGCTCAGTTCGCTGCAAGGCGTCAAAAAGGTGACCTCCACCAACCAGGAAGGGTTCTCCACCGTGGTGGTGCAGTTCACCCTGGAAACCGACGCCAAAGACGCCGAGCAACAGGTGCGGGACCGGGTGGCCTTCGTGCGGCCCCAGCTCCCGAAGGGAATCGACGAGCCCGTCATCCGCCGCATGGACCCCTCGGACCAGGCGGTCATCCAGATCAGCCTGAAATCCTCACTCTCCGCCGCGGACGCCTTTGACCTGGCGGACCAAGTAATCAAGCCCGACCTCGCCCAGGTGCCCGGCGTGGGTGTCGTCAACATCCAGGGCGGCACCAAGCGCGAGATTCACGTGCTTTTAAACCGCGCGGCCTTGAACGCCTACCATATCAGCGCTTCTCACGTGTCGGACCGCATCGGCCTCAACGGCGAGAACGTGCCGGTGGGCGACGTGGACGTGGACGGCAAGAACCTGACCTTCCGGTCCGTGGGGCAATATGACGACTTGAACCGCCTGCGGCAGACCTCGGTCAATTTCACCGGGTCCGACGTGTCGGTGCCGGTGGAGCGCCTGGGCCAGGTGGAAGATTCCACCGTCAAGCCCACGGGCTACAGCTACGTGGACGGCCAACCCGCCCTCATTTTGCAGGTCTATAAGCAATCCAAGGCCAACACCGTGGCCGTGGTGGACGGGGTCATGGCCCGCATGAACAAGATCAACGAGGACCTCAAGACCCGTCCCGGCTCCGCCCAGATTTCGCTGGTGCAGGAAGCGGCGCTCCCCGTGCGGCTCAACCTGGACGACGTGAAGCGCACCATCCTCCTGGGCATTTCCCTGACCGTGCTCGTGGTTTTCGTGTTCCTGGGCAACATCCGCTCGACCTTCATCACCGTCACGTCGCTCCCCGTGTCGCTCTTGGGCGCCTTCATCCTGATGCACGCCATGGGCTTCACCTTGAACGTCATGACGCTGTTGGCGCTCTCCCTGGCGGTGGGCCTGCTCATCGACGACGCCATCGTGGTGCGTGAGAACATCTGGCGCCACATCGAGAACGGGGAAGACCCCAAGCAAGCGGCCGTCAAGGGGGCGCTGGAGGTCATGTTGGCGG
>DATKNU010000096.1:0-12254 GCA_035541195.1 bacterium | reverse complement strand
CCGCCAACCCGCCCGAATTCCCCACTTCGGACAAAAGGTAACAATCCTCGCAGCCGACTTCCGAATCCGCGGCGCGGCCCGAGTCGGTTTGAAAGACGATGTAGCGGCACTCGTCGGGAAATCCCTGGGGATGATCCTCGGCCTTGAGCGGGATGGTGACCCATTGGAAATGATCGGAAGCTTGGCCCGCGTCCAGGGCCTTGCCGCCGAAGGCGAAACTGCTTTGGTGTTTGCGGTAGTCGATGGTATAGACCCGGTAATTGAGCGGCGCCGTGGGATGGCCTTGCTTCCTCACCCGCGCCACGATGGCGGAAGCCGTGAAGGCGCAATGGGGATGGAGCGCCTCGCCTTGGAGGGTGTCGTCGCTTTGGTCCGCGGGGGTGCCGTTGCCGTGGATGGGGAGGGACTCGAAATCATCATAGGGATTTCCCTGGGCTTGGTCGCCGGCCTCATGAACGGCGAAAATCGGTTGGGCCTTTTGGGAAGTCCACTGACCCTTCTCGAACAAAAGCACGTTGAGTTGGGGATCGGCTTGGCCGTCCTGGGGATCCTGGCGGTTGGGGAAGTCCGAATAAGCGAAGGCCGCGTTGTTTTGGGGGCCGATGACGCCCACCGGGTGGAATCCCCCGCGGGTCACGTTGTGCTCAATCACCAAGTCGTAAACTTGGCCTTGGGCCAGGGCGATGTTGTTGACGGGGACCGTGACCCAACTTTTGGAAAGGGGCACCACACTCGAGCTTCCGAGGATTTTTCCCGAGGGCGCGCCATTTTGGTCTTCTTGGAGGCTGATGAGGTAGGCCGGCGCTTTTTGGGCGCTTTGGCAAAAAACCGAGAGGGCTAGGGCATTGGCGTTTTGACGACTGGTGAAACGGAAGGCGAGTTTCTTGTCCGAGCTGTCGAGCAAGGCGGACTGGGACCGATTGGCCACAAAGCGGCAACCATAATCCGCCCAGAGGGGAAGGGCTGAAAAACCCACTAAAACCAAGGTAAAGATCCGAATGAGGGTGTTAAGCATGGGCTTTATCCTACCTTATTCAAGGCTTTTTGGGCTTTTTAGGCCTTCCATTTGGACGTTTTTCCGCTTTTTTTAACCCTTTTTCCCCTCTTTTCTTTAATTATTTTGTCCCTTCTCTTTACCCTATTTAGTGGTAAACTTCTTGTCAAAGAACAAGATGTTGAATTTCAGGTAATTGAAAATTACCAGTTACAAAAATTCTTCACAATACCTATTCATTCCTGAACGACATGAAAACGTTACAAGTGCGTTTGTAAGCTCAAAACGTTTTATGAAAATTATGTGAAGGTGGTTCATACGCTCCCTCTGGCGTTCAAACCTCAAACTTGGTTCACCTCTTTCCGACAGGCATCCGCCCCGTTGCGTGGTCTCTTTTTTTCCACCGCCCTCTTTTTGTCCTCCCTTGCGCTCGCTTCGCCTTCTTGGGCGGCCCTGAGCGAATGCACCAGCAGCAATCCGACCCAACCCAGCAGCTATTCGCAACAACAGTTGGGTGTTTTCAGCGATGTGGGTTTGAATTACGCTTCCGCCACGGCCCAATGCGGACAGCCCATCACCCTGAATTTTCCGGCCAACGCCATTCCGGTGACGGCCTTCATGTATGTAGAAGGTTATGGGTCCGGATATCCCACGGGAACGACGCCGCCCAGTCTTACCGGGTCCACGGCCACTTTCAACGGCAGTGGCACGGGCGTCAGCGCCGCGGTGCCTGTCGGTTCGCCGATGAATTTTGACTACTACCAGAGCTGGGATGGCGCCCGTTTCGGCGTGGATCCCAGCCGCATTACGGGCATCGGCAGCAGCCCCATCCAGCTCATCCGCAACGCCTCCTTCTCCTTGACCAACGGTTATTCCTGCCGCACTTGGTCCATGGTGGTGCTTTATGACGATCCCACCCAGACCACCACCAACGTGGTGGACTTGTCCGACGGGAACCAGGTTTGGCACATCGAGGATGACGGCGGCAACCCGGGCGCCGTTTCGGTCAAGTATGGACAGGCTCCCACTGACGCCAAGCAAGATTGGAATTGCGCGGGCGTGGCTTGCGCCAATTCGAAGACCCAATACACGGCCATCGGCGGGGACGACGGTTGCGGCCATACCGCCGACCCGGACGAATTGGAACCCTATGGCTCGGGCGGCGTGACGGGCGCGGGCGGACCCCATCTGTCCCAAGGACCCCTGTTCATCTTGGATTGCGCCACCGGCCCGGACCAAGTGGCCAAGATGCGCACCTACTATCAAAACTCCGACTACCCGTCCAGCGCGGTGGCTAATGAACAATTGGAATGGGGCATGCCCCTGCTTTACAGCTTGAGCAAGACCACCTATTGGCAACAGGTCTTGATTTCCCAAATGTCCTGTCCGACCACGCCCCAATGCTCGGTGACCTGGGACCATAGCCAGGGCAGCTTCACGGGGGCGCCCCCGGGCTGGGTGACGGGTATGGTGCCGGTGACCCAGGGCACCCAGTGGGTTCAAAGCGGCGGTTACATCAGCCGGAACAACAATTGCGGAAGCTACAACTCTTCCCAGCTCCTTCAAAACCAGGTCCAAAGCGGGCCCGGCACGCTCTTGGTGGAATTGCAGGCGGGCTCCCAAACCGACGAAGGATTGTTGTTCAATTACAACCGGGGAACGGGCAGCGGCTACGCCCTGCACTTCACCTATAATGGCTGTAATCCGGGCAACACGATCGTTTTCGGGAAATACACCAACGGAACCTTCGCTTCCTCCGGCTCGGCGGCCCTGCCCAACATCCTCTGTAACCCCATCTGGGTGCAGGTCATCATCAACGGTTGTAACTATACCGTTAGCGTGGGCGCCACCAAGACCACTTTGAGCACCATCACGACCTTCACGGACTGCACCTATACCGGCGGCATGATGGGCTATGACGGCGGCCATTGCGGTTCCTATAAGTACTATTATTTCCAGTGGAACGGGGTTTGCACCACCCCCACGCCCACCCCCACGCCGACCAAGACCCCGACCCCCACCGTGACGCCCACGCCCACGATCACGCCGACGATCACCCCCACGATCACGCCGACCATCACGCCCACCAAGACGCCGACCGTTACGCCGACCATTACCCCCACGATCACGCCCACGATCACCCCCACCATTACCCCGACCATCACGCCCACCATCACGCCGACCATTACACCCACGATCACCCCCACCATCACGCCCACTAAAACCCCGACGGTGACCTTGACCGTGACGCTCACGGTCACCACCACTTCCACCTCCACGGCCACCGCGGTGGCCACCTGGACCGCCACCTCGATCCCGCCCACGGCCACGACCACCCATACCGCCGTCTTCACGGCCACCAGCACGTCGACTTCCATCCCGACCAACACGGCCACCACCACCAGCACCCCGATCCCGACCAATACGCCCACGGACACTTTCACCGCCACCAATACCAAGACCCTGACTGCGACCTTCACGCCTTCCAACACCTTCACGGTGACCAACACCCCGACTTCGACCTTCACCCCCGTGCCCTCGGCCACGGTGACGCCCACCTTCACGCCCACCGACACCAAGACCGTCACCTTGACCTTCACGCCGACCAATACCTTGACGGTGACCAATACGGTGACCGACACCTATACCCCGACCTTGACCTGGACGCCCACCAACACCAAGACCGTGACGCCCACCTGGACGCCCACCAACACCTTCACGATCACCAACACGGTGACCGATACCAACACCCCGACCTTCACTTGGACGCCCACCAACACCAAAACCGTGACGCCCACCTTCACGCCCACCAACACCCCGACGGTGACCAATACGGTGACCGACACCAACAGTCCGACCCCGACTTGGACCCCGACGAACACCAAGACGGTGACGCCCACCTTCACGCCCAGCAACACCTGGACGCCGACCAAGACGCCCACGGATACGCCCATCTCGACGCCCACGCCCACCTGGACGCCCACCGATACTTGGACCGTGACCAATACCTGGACCCCGACGAACACCAAGACCGTGACGCCGACCTTCACGCCCAGCTTTACCCCGACCCAAACTTGGACGCCGACCTTCACGCCGACCGTGACCAACACCTATACCGCGACCAACACCCCGACCAACACCTTCACCTTCACCCCGACTTTCACGCCCACCAACACCTATACGCCGACCTTCACGCCTACGCCCACGCCCAACGTGAGCATCCAAAAGGCGGCCTCCCAGTCCGTGGTGAAGGCCGGGGACGTGGTCACCTATACCCTCGTTTTGAACGTGGTGGGCAATGACGCCCACTCGGTGAAGATCGTCGACCAACTGCCTTCTTTCATGACTTTCGCCGCCTTCGGCACGGCCTCTTCCGGCACGCCGACCACCACGGCTTCCGGCCAAACCCTCACTTGGGATTTTGGCGCCGACCTGCCGCTAGGGGCCGTGACCGTGACCTATACGGCCACCGTGGACAATGACGTCCCCGGTGCCACCGCCCTCACCAACAAGGCCACCCTGACCTACTCGGGTTTGACCGTTCCCAAGACCGCCATCTCGACGGTCGAAGTTTCGGCCAATTACCTGGTCCACTTGGCGGTCTATAACTCGGCGGGCGAGCTCATCAAGCAGATCCTGATCCAAACCTATTCCCAACCCATGGACAGCCTGCAGTTGCAGCAGACCCAGGAAATCACCAGCTTGAACGGCGTGGTCTATGTGGTGGTCAACGGCGTGGCCATCGCCTCTTGGAACGGCACCAACGCCGACAACGACCCGGTTTCCAACGGCCAGTATTACATCAAGTTGGACAGCCAAGATCCCTTCGGCGTGGTCACCAGCGTTTCCCAGCCCGTGGTGGTCAATCGAGTCCTGACCCGGGTTGAAGTGGATGTCTTCAATGAGGCCGGCGAGATCGTGCGGCATCTCTATAGCTACGTGGACGACCCCAACGGGACCCAGATGTCCGACATCCAGCTTTCCAGCAATGTCATTGACCCGAACAACACCAGCGGCCAGGGCGCTCCCGACACGGTGGATGTGGACGTCATGACCAACGGTGGCTCGGGCGCGGCGGTCAGTTTGACCTGGAACGGTAAATCGGACAGCGGTGCCGTGGTTGGCAACGGCCAATATCAGATTGAGGCCCATTGGACCGACAGCTCGGGCGGCGATTTGGTGGATACCAAGCAAATCGTGGTCCTGGGAACGGGCGGCAACCCGGCGGGCGGCAAAGTCTACGCCGATCCGCAGATCCTGACGGGCGGCAACACGACGACGACCTTCCGCATCAACTCGTCGCAGACCTTGACCATGCACCTGTGCATTTATGACTTGGCCGGGGAGCTCTTAAAGCGCCAGCAAGTGACCCTGGGCCCCAATTCGGCCACTTGGGACGCTTCCAAGCTGGCCAGCGGCATGTATATCGTGGTCGACACCCTGACCGACAGCACGGGTAAGTTCGTGGACCGTCAGACCTTGAGGATCATGGTCGTCCACTAACCTTTTTGTAACCTTCCTTTTTTCCCCGCGAACCGATTTTTACGCCCGGCGCCCTTTCGGGGGCGCAGGGGACTTGAACTTTCAGCCCGAGATGGGATATTAGCTTATGTCCATTTTTAAGCCGGGCTCCAGCGCCAAGAGCGTCGTCCTTTGGACCTTCTTTTTTCTGGGCGGTTTCTTGTCCGGCGCCCGCGCCGATCAAGGCCAGCCGGTCGCTCCCGCCCTGGGGGATTTAGGCTTCTCGGCTTCCGACCTTCAAAGCGATCCCGAGTTCCAAAAACAATTGGACATCCGATCCGATATGCTCCATGTGCACCAGGTTTTAGGCCTGGTGACGGCCGTGCCCCTGGTGACGACTTACGTGCTGGGCTTGACCACCAGTTCTAGCGTGGAACAGGGAAGCACGGACACCAACCTGCACGCGGCCTTGGGATTGACCACCACGGGCCTTTATTTGACCACCGCTTCCTTCGCCATCTTCGCCCCCAAACCCGAGGGGTTGAAACCTTCGGGTTCCACCCAGATCCACGAAACCCTGGTTTGGATCCACGCCCCCCTCATGATTCTCACCCCGCTTTTAGGGGATATGGTCAATGACCGGGTGCAGAACCACCAACCCCTGGGGGATTTGGGGACGATCCACGCCATCGCGGCCACCACCTTGGTGACCTCTTATCTGGCCGCCTTGGTGATGGAAACCCTGAATCTTTAAAGCCGCCGCGGGCGGTTCGCCGGGGGTGTGCCGGGGAAATTGAAGGAGGGCCTATGCGCTCGCTTTGGGGGATGTTGTTTTTCCTTTGTTTTCCCGGTCTTTTGTCGGCTATGGATCTTAAGGGGAATTGGACGCTGGAAAAGTCGGAAATTTCCTATTTGGTGACCCACCCCCTGCATCAAGCCGTCGGAAAAAGTACAGCCGCCAAGGGAAAAGGTAGTGTATCCTATGGCGGTGTTGGGCGGTTTCTGGTGGCCGTACCCGTAAAGTCTTTTGACTCCGGGGACGCCAACCGGGATTTCCATATGTTGGAAATCACCCGGGGGGGAACCTATCCCATGGTGGTGGTTAACGTTAAAATTGACGTTGGGAAAGTCGGTGTTTTGCCGGCGGTTTTAAACGCCGAAGCGACCGTGGATTTCGCGGGCAAAGAAAAGACCTATCCCCATCTGCCTTTGAAGCTTTTGGAGGGCGGCCCCCGGGAAGCTCATTTGACGGGGACCCTTCCGATTTCCTTGAAGGATTTTGACATTCAGCCCCCCAGCTTGCTGGCCATGCCCATCGAGGATGAGGTCCCGGTCAGTTTGGACATGGTGTGGCTGAGGCAGGCCGATAATAAATAAAAGGACTCGAGTCTATGGAACAAGTTCTCACGCAAGATAATTTCGCCAAGACCCAGGAAACCAAAACCGATCAGCTTTTGGAAAAGGCCACGGCCAAGACCTGGGACGGGCTTTCCCGCATGGCCTTCGCGGCCGATTGGAATCCCGAATCGGCGGTCAATTGGAACCAGCCCATTGAGTTGGGCGCGGTCCGTGAGGGCTGGATCAACATCCTTCATTATTTTTATGAGGGGGAATGGCAGGGGCTGGAAATCATCGAACGGCTGATGAACAAGGCCGCCCACATGTACAAGTTGCCCGAGATGGTCACTTATTACGCCACGCAGTGCTACGACGAAGCCAAGCACTTGTTCGTGTTCCGCCTCTACCTCAACAAGTTGAACTCGCCCCCGGCCAAGCAGAAGGCGTTTGACCCCATCGTGGCGCTCTCGACCTTCGGCCCCATGCAGGTGGAACGCTGGATCCTGGCCACTTACTTCACCGAGACCCTGGCGGGTTCCATTTTCCAGCGCACCTTGCAACTCGAGACCATCGACCCCGTCGGCAAGGAAATGGTGCGACTCATGCTCAAGGATGAGGCGCGGCATATCGCGGGGACCCGCTTGGGCGTTCAAACCCTTTTGGACAAGACGGGCTTTTTCAAGACCGTCCTGATGAAACTTTGGTGGAAAGTGTTCGTGCGTTTGGCGGTTTGGGAAGTCCGGCGTTTGAAGCCCTATGGCGACCAAGTGAACATGGACCCGGAAGACATCTTGGTGAAGACCTTCGCGAAGATGGCCGAATTGGAAAGCTTCGACAAGGCTTATTTGCAGGACGCCTATTGCCAAAGCTTCCGCCAGGTTAAAAAATAAATAATCACCCCCGGACGCGGTCGTTGTGAGGAGTGGCCATGGGAAAGCGTTTATACGTCGGTAGCCTGCCTTTTGAGACGACAGACGCCCAGTTGCAGGAGGTTTTCGCCGCCTGCGGTCAGGTCGCCAGCGCCAAAGTGATCGTGGACAAGTTTTCCGGGAAATCCAAGGGCTTTGGGTTTGTTGAGATGGGCACGGACGCCGAGGCCCAGGCCGCCATTCAAAAGCTCAACGGCAGCAAGTTGGGTTCCCGGCAGATTGTGGTGAATGAGGCGCGGCCCCTGGAAGACCGGCCCCGGGGCGGCGGCGGGGGATTTGGGGGCGGGCGCCGGGACGGCGGCTTCGGCGGAGGATGGGACAAGGGGGGCAATGGCGGCGGGGGATTCGGGGGCGGGCGCCGGGACGGCAACGGCGGCGGCCGTCGGGACGGCAACCGTAAACGCCACGATGACGGGGGTTCGGGTAATCGCTGGTGAACCGGCTGTCTTTCCCTTCAAGCCTTCTTCCGACCACGAAGAGGGCTTTTTAATTTTGGAACCATGATAAATATTGATGAAGCCCGATGTGGGATTGAGAAAAGGTCTTCGTCAGCCTCTGTCAATGTTCCAACTGATTTTGGCATTCGAAAAAAATGGCGTCGTTTGATTCTCGATAATCGATTCACTTAAAGGACCGAATTTTGGGCACGCTTTCCTTTATCCCCATGGGGGGGCTGGGCGAGATCGGCAAAAACATGGCTTTGCTTGATTACGACGGCCAAGCCATCATGATCGACGCGGGGCTCATGTTCCCCGATGACCGGCATCCCGGGGTGGATTACATCATCCCGGATTTCAATTTCCTGGTCGAAAATCCCGGATATCTCAAGGGCGTGTTTCTCACCCATGGCCATGAGGACCATATCGGCGCGCTGCCTTACCTGCTGCAACGGCTGGATGTGCCCGTGTACGGGACCAAGCTGACCCTGGGCTTCGTCAAGGCCAAGCTGGAGGAATTCCGGCTGCCCCACGCCCCCCGGTTCGTGGAAGTGGACCCGAAGGACAAGGTGACCTTGGGCCCCTTCGAGGTGGAGTTCATCCGGGTCACCCACAGCATCGTGGACGGCTGCGGGTTCGCCATCACCACCCCCAAGGGCGTGGTGGTGCATACGGGGGACTTCAAAATCGATCCCACGCCCATCGACGGCGTGCCCATCGACCTCAATCGTTTCGCCGAATACGGCACCAAGGGCGTGCTGCTTTTCCTCTCGGATTCCACTAATGTGGAGCGGGAAGGCTATACCTTGTCCGAACGGGTGGTGGGCGAGGAATTCGACAAGATTTTCCCCAAGGCCAAAAAGCGCATCATCGTGGCCTGCTTCGCCAGCAACATCCATCGGGTCCAGCAGGCGGTGGACGCCGCCCGTAAGGTGGGCCGCAAGGTCTGCATCATGGGCCGCAGCATGATCCGCAACACCCAGGTGGCCCGGGACCTGGGCTTCATGGACATCCCGGCGGGCATGTTGGTGGCGCCCGACGCCTTGAAGGGCATGGATCCTTCCGAAGTGGTCATCATCACGACCGGTAGCCAGGGCGAGCCCATGAGCAGCGTCACCCGCATGGCCATGGGCGACCACCGGGATATCTCGTTGCGGCCCGGCGACATGGTGCTGCTCTCGGCGCGCACCATCCCGGGCAACGAACGGGCCATCTCCAGCATCATCAACCTGCTTTACCGCCGGGGCGCCGAGGTCCTTTACGAGGCGGTTTCGGAAATCCACGTCTCGGGCCACGCCTGCCGGGAAGAGCAGAAAATCATGCTGGCGCTGGTGAAGCCCAAGTATTTCATTCCCGTGCACGGGGAATACCGCCATTTGGTCCTGCACGCGCGCCTGGCCCAGGAAGTGGGCGTGAAATACGCCAATACCTTCATCATGGAAAACGGGGAAAAGTGGGTCTTGGGCGAGGGTGAGCCGCGGTTGGAGAAGGGTTTCTCGGGCGGGACCATCCTGGTGGACGGCAAGCATTTCGCCGATGTGGGCGACGTGGTGCTGCGGGACCGCCGGCACCTGTCCCAAGACGGCGTGGTCGTGGCGCTTTTGACGGTGGACACCTCCAAGGGCCAAATCGTGGGGGGGCCCGACTTGGTTACCCGGGGGTTCACCGAGACCTTGCCCGAGGAGCTTTTGGGCGAGGCCAAGGAATTGATGCGCAAGGTGGTGGACGAGGAAGTCACCGACAAGGCCACCGATTGGGAGACGGTCAAAGAAACCGTCCGCAAGGCGTTGCAGCGCTTCTTTTCCCAAAAATCAAACCGCCGGCCCATGATCCTGCCGGTCATCATGGAAATTTGACGGTGGAAAAAGACCCGGCCTTGAGGCCCGAGCGGCGGGTGGGCTCGCATGATTGGGGCCGCATGGAATGGCTGGTGGAAGAGGCCTCCGCGCCGGGCGCGGGCATGAGCCTGGCCTTGATGTACGTGAATCCCGGGGCCGCCGCCCCGGCCCATCGCCATCCCAACGCCAATGAATCCGTGACCCTGCTGGAAGGGACGCTGGAGCAGACGGTGGAGGGGCGGGCCCATGTTCTGGAGCCCGGGGAAACCCTTTATGTGCCTGCCGGCGCCGTCCATGGGGTGCGCAATCCCGGAAGCCGGGAGGCCCGCGCGATGGTGGCTTATTCCACGGGAACCCGGTTGTTCGAGCCGGCCCCTCAAACTTGACCCACCCTTGAATTTTACCGCCGGGGTCGGGGACCTTTGTATAATCGGCCTTACCAACTTAAAATTGGACTTATGAAATGGGGTATAAGCGCCAATGACCGCAGGATTCACCAAGGCTTTTTCGCGTCCTTTTAACCGGCTTCGTCCGTTCCCGGGTTTGGGCGCCGGACCGAGGAACTAATGGCCCGTAACGGACGCCATCATTTCCTGGCGGTTTTCCTCACCGGCAGCGCGGGCCTTCTTTTGGCCCTTTCCCTGGTCCCCACGGGGGGCAGTCCCAACCTTTTGGGCCGGGTCGGGTCCGACCTTTCCTTCATCTTTTATGGCGGTTTTGGCCTCATGGCTTGGCTTTTTCCGGCGGTCTTTTTCCTCGCCGCCTTCGCCCTTTATAAGGGGGAACCCCTGGAGAAACCGGGCCTCAAGGCCCTGGGACTGGCCTTGGGTTTGTCCGCCGCTTGTTCCATCCTGCATGTCTTGACGCCCAACGTCCAAATGTTTTCCCCTTCCCAAATGCGCGACGGGGTGGGATGGGGCGGGGAATTAGGTCAAGTCTTGGGGGACAAACTTCAAAGCATCCTGACCACCTTCGGCACCGTTTTGGTGGGACTCCTTACTTTGGTGTTGGCGGCTTGGTTCCTGGAAGCGGAGGACCTGGTGCTGAAGGCGGCCCAGGCTCTACTGAAAGCCCTGGCGCGGGGCGCGGAGTGGGCCAAGACCCACGGGTTTAAGGCCATCTTCAACCTTTATGAGGGCTTCGCCCAAAGGATCGAGCAATGGAACGCCCGCCGGTCCGAGAAAAAGGCGGCCCGGGCGGCCCGGGACAAAATAAAGAGTGAGCGCCAAGCTTACGCCTCCATTTTCTCGGGAACCGCCGAGGAGCCCCCGGCGGTCACCGTCCCCAAACCCCCGATGGAGGCCAAGGCCAAGTCCGCGGCCCCCCAGGCGGCCCCCAAACCCCGGCTTGAGCCCGAACCGGAGGATATGGTGAGCGCGGCCTTGGCGGAAGCCCAGGGTGGGGCCGACCCCATGACCCTCAAGCAGAAGATGCAGGCGGCGGACATCGAAACCGGCGAGGACGAGGTCGAAGAGCCCGAGGCGCCCAAGCGGGTGGTGCGCCAATGGCAGATGCCGGCCGTGCACCTGCTTAAGACGGCCGAGGACGCGAAGGACAAGCCTTTCGACGATTTTGAGTCGGTCAGCCGAACGATCATTGAGACCCTGGACAACTTTAACGTCGAGGCCAAAGTGGTGGGGGTGAATCCGGGCCCCACGGTCACCCAATATGAGGTGCAGCCCGCCGCGGGCGTGAAGATCAACCGCATCTCCTCGCTGGCGGACGATTTGGCGCTGGCCCTTCAGTGCGGCCAGGTGCGGGTCGTGGCGCCCATTCCGGGCAAGGCGGCGGTGGGCATCGAGGTGCCCAACCGATCGGGCCGGGTGGTCACTTTGAAGGAACTCATCGCCCAGGAGGATTTCCTGTCCTCGGGCAAAAAACTGTTGGTGGCCCTGGGCAAGGACATCTCGGGGGTCACCTGCCTGGCCAACCTGAAAGACATGCCCCATGTGCTCATCGCCGGGTCCACGGGCTCGGGCAAGAGCGTTTGTGTGAACACCCTGGTGGCCAGCCTGCTCTTCAAGGCTTCCCCCGAGGAGGCCCGGCTGGTCTTGATCGACCCCAAAAGGGTCGAGATGGCGGTCTACCGCGACTTACCCCATCTGGCCTTGCCCGTGGTGACCGATCCCAAGGAAGCCCATTTGGCCTTGAAGTGGCTGGTGCGGGAAATGGAAGACCGCTATGAGCTCTTGGCCAAGTCCGGCGTGCGCGACATCGATTCCTACAACGCCAAGATCCAAAAGGGAAGGGAAGCGGG
>DATKNU010000095.1:0-25389 GCA_035541195.1 bacterium | reverse complement strand
CCACCCCCACGGTGACCTTTACCCCCACCCGGACTTTGACGGGAACCCAGACGGCCACCCCGACGCTTACGGTGACGGGAACCCAGACCGTGACCCCCAGCCCCACCGCGACCTTGACCGGGCCCACCCGAACCATGACCCCCACGGCGACCCATGCCTTGACCTTCACTCCCACGGCCACGTCTTGCATGACCACGACGCCCACTCCGAGCGGGTCGACCCACACGCCCACGCCCACCATGACCTTGGTCTTTTCGGCGACTCCTACGCCGACTTCCTGCATGACGGCTACCCCCACGGTGAACGGGGCAACCGCGACGATGACTCCCACCTGGACCCCGACCAACACGGTCACCAATACGCCGACCTATTCGACCAGCCTGACGCCGACTCCAACTTTCACGGTGACCTTTACCCCCACCGCGACGCGAACTACGACCAATACAGTCACTAACACGCCGACCTATTTGGCCACGATGACACCCACGCTTACTCCCTCACCGACGGTCACCCCGACCCCCACAATGACGGCGACTTATCCGGCCGGAAGTTTGACTTCCACGCCTACCGTTTCGTTGAACCCCATGGCCAATAACGCGGTCCCTTATCCCAATCCTTCCGTCGGGGGGCCGGTCTACTTCCGGGTGGCGGGGGGGCCTTATGACAGCGTGACCTTGAGCGTCTACACGGTGGCATCGCGCCGGATATTCTTCTCCCAAGAGACCTTGACGAACGGCGGTTTTTCCTGGGATCTTTTAGACCAAGCGGGCGGGGCCTTGTCCAATGGAGTCTATTGGGCCGTGATTGAGACGACCCAAGGCGGCTCCAAGCAAAAATACACCCGCAAGATTTTGGTTTTGAAGTGAGTCCTACGGGCCGAATCGCCGCTCTTCAACCGGCTGGGGTCAAGGGGGAGGCAGGAAAACCGCCTCGGGCCCGGCCTTGAACAAAAGGGCCTGGGCGGGGCGTTGGGGCGGCAGTTGGCTGAGGCAGCTCACGCGGTAATCACTGTAAAATTCCAGCGCCCGGGCGTCGGTCTCCTCGCCCACGAATAAAAGCGGCTCGCCCGGGGTTTGGGCCGGATATTTCAAGACCGCCGCCACCCAGGCGCGGTTGGGGTCCGGCGGATGGCGCAGGTAATCCTGGGCCTTGAAGGCGAGGCTCAATCCCAGGACCAGGGAGAGGCCAAGCACCCAGGCGCGGGAAAGCCCCGTTTTTTCCCCGCGCAGCCAGGGCAGGCCGGCCGCGGCCAAGCCCAGCGCGAGCGATTCCCATCCGTAAACGCCGCCGCTCCAGCCGTTGAGGAGGGCCGCCAAAAACGCCAGCCCGGCCCCCAGGCGGGTTCCGGGCTCGCTTAAGTTTTGGTGGATGAAGACCAGTCCCCATGTTCCCACCAACACCCAAGGCAGGAAATAATTGAACAGGGTGTTCATGAAAAAAACCAGGAAGATCGAGTAGGCCGCCCCAAAGAGGGGGCCCAGGCTTAAGGCGGGGTCCCGGCGGCGCCAGGCTTCCCGCGCCCAAAGGGCCATCCCCAAAGGGAAGAGCGGCCAGAGAAAAGGAAGGCCGCCTTGCGCCAAGGCGGCGTAAAAGCCCGCCCGGTAACCGCAAAGCGTGAACATTTCTGAAGGATGGACCCGCTGGCCGAGGTTGAAACCCAACTCCCAACGGAAATAATCCGACCCGAAGGTGAGTCCATAAAGGACAAGCCAGGCGGCCATTCCCAAGGCGATGGGCGAAAGGAAATAAACCGTCAGCGCCCCGGGCTTGAAGGGGCGGGCGGGCGCGAGCCCCAAGGCGGCCAAGGCGGGGAAGAAGAACATCAGGCCCATCCAGGATTTCACCAGCACCGCCAGGGCGGTGAAAAGGCCGGCCATGAGCAGGTACTTTTCTTTTCGACTTTCGTCCCGCGCGAGGGCTTTCGTCCAGGCCCAGGCGAACCCCGTGAGGCAAAAAACCAGTGGCATGTCGAGCGTGGCCAGGCGGGCGCAGAGGATGAAATGGGGTTCCAGGGCCAAGGCGCCCGCCGCCAGCAGGCCCGCAGCGGTCCCGCCCCAAAGGGCGCCCAGCCGCCAGGTGAAGAAAAGGGTGAGGACGGCGAACAAGGCCGAGGGCAGGCGCAAGGCCCATTCCTTGAGGCCAAACAGGCCCAGGCAAAGGCCTTGGATCCAGGGGATGAGCGGCGGTTTGTCCCAGAAGGGATGGCCCTGGAAATAAAGGGGGAACCAATGGCCGTCCCGGACTTCGCCCTTGGCCATGTCGGCGTACCAGGACTCATCCAACCCCAAAAGGCGGTTCTTGCCCAGCCAAAGGAGCAAGAGCGCCAGGTAAAGGCCGAAAAAAAAGAGCGGCCAGCGGGGTTCGGAAGGCCGGGCGGGGGACATGCGCCTATTCTAGCAAAGCGTGGATCAGATCAATTTCGCGAAGCGGGTGAAGACCTTCGCGGCCAGGGCTTCCAATTGGGCGCTGTGGCGCTTGAGGTCCTCCAAGACCCTCGCCTCGGGGGTGGGCCCGCCGGCGGGCACTAATTCCTTGGCGTAAAGCTGGGCCCAGCTTTCCACCATCGCCTCGGTGACTTCCAAATGGCATTGAAAACCATAGGCCTTTTCGCCGATCCGGAAGATCTGGTGGGGAAACCAATCGCTTCCGGCCAAAAGCTCGGCGCCCTTGGGCAGGGTGAAGGTGTCGCCGTGCCAATGGAAGACCGGGAAGCTCTCCCCCAGTCCCGTGAGCAAGGGATCTTTTTTACCGGCGGCGGTCAGCGAAATGTCCCGCCAGCCCACCTCGGGCAAGGCCCCGCGGAAAACCTGGGCCCCGGCCGCGTGGGCCAACATCTGGGACCCCAGGCAGACGCCCAGGATGGGCAGGGAAGCGTCCAAAGCCTTTCGGATGGCGGCCAGTTCCCCGGACATCCAAGGATATTGGCCTTGCTCGTAAACCCCCATGGGTCCTCCCAGGACCACCAACCCCGCGCCCAAATCCACGGGAATGGCGTCTCCCTGAAAGGGTTTAAGGATCTTCAACTGGAGGCCCAAGGGTTCCAAGGCGGCCTCAAGGGTCCCCGGCCCTTCGCAATCAATATGTTGGAAACAGGTCAAGGTAGGCATGGATGCTCCTTGGAAGCGGAGGATGGGCCCGCGGCCGTTGGGCTTGCCTGACGGGGCCGCCTTTCGGGCGAGATAATTTATCCGGGCCCTGTTAAGATAACCCCGGGTGTGCCGTTTTAGATAGGATCTTATTTTTTTCCAGGAGCAGCCATGATCCACCAAATCCCCGAGGTGCTCAAACCCGAGGAAGCCGCGGCCCTGCGGCGCAAGTTACTGGAGGCCCGCTGGCTGGAAGGCGCGAAAACCGCCGGGGTCTCGGCGGCCCCGGTCAAAACCAACCGGGAGTTGGACCGAAGCGACCCCTTTTTCGAGCCGGCGGTCCGTCAGGTTTTGGACGCCCTGGCCAGGAGCCGCCCCTTCACGGCCAAGGCCTTGCCCTTGACGACCTCCACGCCTTATTTCAACCGTTACGAAAAGGGCCAATCCTATGGGCTGCACTATGACAACGCGCTGGGCCCCATCCCGGGCCGGTCGGGATTGATGCGGGCGGACCTTTCGGCGACCTTGTTCCTCTCGGACCAGGCGGACTATGACGGCGGGGAATTGAGCGTCGAGGACACCTATGGTTTCCACCAAGTCAAGCTTCCGGCGGGGCACCTGGTGGTTTATTCGGCCGGGGCCCTGCATGAGGTGAAGCCCGTCACCCGGGGCGAGCGCGTGGCCTGCTTTTTCTGGATCCAAAGCCTGGTTCACGACGAGCAGGAGCGGGCCATCTTGGCGGACTTGGACAACGCCTTGGCGCTCCTGAGCAAAGACCATCCCCGGCATGAGGCGGTCATGGCCTTGACCCGGGGTTACAACCACCTGCTGCGCAAGTGGTCCGAGGTTTGACCGGGCGGCCTTAGGCCGCTAGAATGAAGCCACAACCGAAGGCGATGGAGTCCGCCATAACCGCCCCTGGGGGCCGATGACTCCTACCGAATTTTGGGCGCGGGCCCGGCCGGTAGGGGTTTTTTTATTTTAGGCCGCCCGGCGCGGAAAGGATCAAGCGATGGAAAAACTGGTTTGGATCTCATTGGGGGGCCTCTTGGGGGCTTGGAGCCGCTACTACCTGGGCCTTTGGGCCGTTGAAAAATGGGGCAACAGTTTCGCCGTGGGCGTGCTGCTGATCAATATCGTCGGGTCCTTCGTCATGGCCTGGGCCATGATCGCCGGCGGTGAAAGGGCCATGGTCGGCCCCAATGCCCGGCTTTTCCTGACGGTGGGTTTTTGCGCCTGCTTCACCACCTTTTCCACCTTCAGCTGGGATACCTACCGTTATTTTTCCGAGGGGAACTTCCGATTCGCGCTCTTGAACATCTTCCTGAACGTGGCGGGATGCCTCTTGGGCACCTGGGGCGGCGTGGTCTTGGCCCGGGTCCTTTAAGGGGGCGGGAAAGGGGCCGGGTCCCGGGGCTTTTTAAGGCCAGGTAAACTTTTGACCTGCCCCCGGCCGGGCCGGGGACAAGGCTTGCCATTTGGCCCGAAAAGTTGGAAACTAAATTTCACCCCATCGGCCGGAGGACAGGATGCCCCGCAAGAAGAAAGAGACAGCCCCCAAGACGGCCTCCCGTCCAAAATCCAAGGCCGCCAAACCCAAAGCCGCGGCCGCCAAGCCGAAAAAGCCCGTGAAGGCCAAGAAAGCCCCCGCGGCCAAACCCAAGGCCCCCAAGCCCAAGACCCCGGCCAAACCCTCGGCCAAAAGTTCCTGGAAGCCCGCCAAGTACGGCGAAACCCAAGTCGTGGCCTTTATCCGGGACCCCAACTGCCTTTTCGTCTACTGGGAGATCGCGTCCCAAAAACTCGATGAGGTTAAGGCCCAGCTCAAGGGCGAATACGCCAAGAGCCGGTTGGTGCTTCGCATGTTCCGCGACCGCGAGGACGGCGGATCGGATTTGATCTACGAGATCGAGGTGAATCCCGAGGACATGAACCGCTACCTGCCGGTCAGCGAAGGCGGCCGGGGTTATTTCGTCGAGGTGGCCCGCAAGACCGCCTCGGGCAAGGTCTTCGTCCTCGCCCGCTCCAACTCGCTTTTGGCGCCCGGCGTTGGTTTTTCACCCCAGGTGGACCCGACTTGGGCCCCCCGGCAGGAACTCCAGGACTATTTGGCGAAGGAATTGGAACTGGAGATCGGCCCGGACCATTTACCGGTCTCGGGCTTGGTGGGAGGCATCTCCTCCGCCGAGGCCGAACGCCGTCGCCGCCGTTTCCGGGAGACTTTTTCCAGCCCCTTTGGGAGCCAAAATTAAGGACGGCTTGATTTTCCCCCCGGCCCTTTGTCTACTGGGCCCACATCCTTAAACGCAAAGGCCCATCCTTGTCGCCGCCCACCGGTTACCTAGCCTTAGTCCTGCATTTTCACCTTCCCTTCGTGCGCCATCCCGAACAGGAAAATTTCCTGGAGGAGGACTGGGTTTACGAGGCCCTTTACGAGACCTACCTGCCGCTCTTGGACCGTTTCGAGAAATTGGCGGCCAAGCGAGTTCCGTTCCGCCTCACGGTTTCCCTTTCCCCCACGTTGTTGGCGCTTTGGGCCGACCCCTTGTTGCGCGAAAGGGCCCGGCGCCATGGCGAGAGGCTTTTGGGCCTGGTGGAGAGGGAAAAGCAAAGGGTGGCGGGCGACCCCCGGCTTGAGAAAGTCGTGGGGATGTACGCCGATCGTTTGGGAGCCTATCACCGGGACTTCCTGGCCAAATGGGGGGGCAATCCCTTGAACGGGTTCAAGAAGTTCCGGGACCTGGGCCATTTGGAAATCATCACTTGCGCGGCCACCCACGCCTTCCTGCCTTTCCTGGAACCTTGCCCGCCCGCCCTGCGCGCCCAGGTCGAGGTGGCCGTGAAATCCTTCGAGGCGCACCTGGGGGAGAAGCCCGCCGGTTTTTGGCTGCCGGAGTGCGCCTACCAGCCCGGGCAGGATTCGATCCTCCGGGACTTGGGGTTAAAGTATTTTTTCGTGGATACCCACGGCCTGGTGTTCGGGACGCCCCGGCCCAAATACGGGCCCTTCGCCCCGATTTACACGCCCGGGGGGGTGGCGGTCTTCGGCCGGGATTTGGAAAGTTCCAAGCAGGTTTGGAGCTCCAAGGAAGGCTATCCGGGGGACCCGGACTACCGGGATTTCTACCGGGACATCGGGTTTGACTTGGACCACGCTTATCTTTACGAGGAACCCGCGGGGGCCACGGGCCGCAAATTCACCGGGCTCAAATACCATCGGGTGACGGGCCCGGGCCCCGACAAGGATATTTATGACCCCGAGCAGGGCCTGGCGCGGGCCTTCGCCCATGCGGGGGATTTTTTGACCAAGCGCCTTTCCCAGGCCAAGACCTTGCGGGCCTGGATGGAACGCCCCCCCCTGGTCTGCTGCCTTTACGACGCCGAGCTTTTCGGCCATTGGTGGTATGAGGGGCCGGATTTCATCTCGGCGCTTTTCGAGCGCAGTTTGGAGGACCCGGCCTTTCCCCATTGGGTGACGCCTTCCGAGTACCTTAAGCTTTATCCCCAAAACCAAGTGCTGACGCCCTCCTTGTCTTCCTGGGGGGACCAGGGTTACGCGGATTTCTGGCTGAACCCCTCCAATGATTGGATCTACCCGCCGCTCTTAAAGGCCAGCCGCCGCCTGGTGGAAATGGCGGACGGGGCCCATCGGCCCAGCGTCTTGGAGCGAAGGGCCCTCAACCAGGCCGCCCGGGAACTGCTCCTGGCCCAGGCCAGCGACTGGGCCTTCATGATGAAGACGGGCCACCACCGTTCCTACGCCGAAAGCCGGGTGGACGGCCATTTAAGCCACACGCGCTTGCTCCTGGACCAGTTGAAAAAAGGCAAGGTGAACCAAGGTTTCCTGGAATCCCTGGAACAAAAAAACAACCTTTTTCCCGAAATGGACTACCGGGTCTTCCAAAGCCGCCCCTAGCGGGGGAAAGTGCTTTTCTTTTCGGGGGGCCTTGTTACAATAACCCGATTTTTTAAGGGGGGAAGGCATTGAAAACGGTCATCGGGGTGGATTTGGGCGGGACCAATATCGTGTCCGCCGTCGTGAATGAGCGGGGCCAAGTGCTGGGTAAGGACAAGCGCCCCACCCAGGCCTTCCTGGGGGCGCCCGGCGTCATCCGCCGCATCGCGGACAGCGTGAAGGCGGCCAGCCTGGACAGCGGCCTGCCCTGGAAATCCCACCTGCGCATCGGCATCGGTTCCCCCGGGCCCCTGAACCCCAAAAAGGGGATCATCCTTTACACCCCCAACCTCAATTGGAAGAACGTCCACTTGACCGCCGCTTTGACCCGCCTGACGGGCAAGAAGACGGTCTTGGAAAACGACGCCAACCTGGCCGCCCTGGGTGAAAGCTGGATCGGCGCGGGCCGGGGCGAGAAATTCGCCCTTTGCGTCACGCTGGGAACCGGCGTGGGCGGCGGGTTCATCCTCGACGGCAAGATTTATGAGGGCGCCTGGGGCGTGAGCAACCACATCGGCCATGTGGTGGTGGATCCCAAGGGCCCCAAGGCCCCTTACGGCAATTCGGGCATCCTGGAACAATACGCATCCGCCACCGCCATCATCCGTATGGCCACCGAGGCGGGGCTGAAGCCCGGGCCGGGGGAAAAGATGGAGGCCTATACCTTCCAAAAGATGGCTGAGAAGGGAAATCCCAAGGCGCTCAAGGTCTATGAAAAGGCGGGCACCATGCTGGGCGTGGGGCTGACCTCCGCCATCCACCTCTTGAATCCCGGCATGATCATTTTCGCGGGGGGCGTGTCCGCCGCCGGGGACCTGATCTTTAAGCCCATGCACCGGGAGCTCAAAGAGCGTTGTTTCGCCTCCCATTTGAAGGGGCTCAAGTTCCGGGTGGCTAAATTAGGCGACAACATGGGGGTCGTCGGAGCCGCCCGATTGGCTTGGCAAAGCCTGGGATAGGGCCTTAGCCGGCCTCAAAAGCCTTATTTTCCAGGCCTTTTTCCCGACCGAAAAGTTTTGATTTTGGGGGAGGGGGACCCTAGAATGTCGCTTCCCAATCCTCTAATTTTCAAGGAATTTGGAACCCGCAGGCCCCCTGGCCCGTCCAATGGGCGGACTATTGAAGAGCTCTTCAATGTTCCGCCCATCGTCCGGGTACTTGTAGCCGGATGAGAGGGACAGATAACGGGTCAACTGTTATCTCATTTTAAGGAGGCGTTTCATGAAGCGTTTTTTCGCTGCTTTGTTGACTGTTGCTTTCGTTAGCACTGGCGTGGCCATGGCTGACACGGCCGCTACCACCCCGGTTGCGACCCCGGCTGCCAAGCCGATGAAGAAGCACCACCACAAGAAGGCCGCTGCCGCTCCGGCTGCTGCCACGACTCCGGCCGCCAAGTAATTCGGCCAAGTCTGCTAAGGTCCCAGGCTTTTGGCCTGGGACTTTCTTGTTAGAAGTCCTTTCGGGCGGGCCTTTGGGTCCGTCCGATTTTTTTTGCCCTAATTAAAAAGCCGCCCCCAAGGGAGCGGCTTTTTAATTGAACGGCATGGAAGCATAAGGCTGAAGCAGAGGGCTATTTAGCGAATTCGTCGGTCACCGCTCCCAGGCTCGCCGAGGACACCAAGCGCACATACTTGCCCAAGACCCCCTTGGGATAGGGGTTCTTGTGGGGCTTCCACTTGGCGCGGCGCTTCTTGAGCTCGGCGGCGGGAACGTGCAGTTCCAGTTTCTTTTTCTTGGCGTCGATGGTGATTGGGTCCCCGTTCTTCACCAAGCCGATGGTTCCGCCCGCCTGGGCTTCGGGGGCGATATGGCCCACCACCAGCCCGTGAGTGCCGCCGGAGAAACGCCCGTCGGTGATGAGTCCGACGCTTTCGCCCAGCCCTTGGCCCACCAGGGCCGCCGTGATGGCCAGCATTTCCCGCATGCCGGGGCCGCCCTTGGGGCCCTCGTAACGGATGACCACCACGTCCCCGGCCTTGATCCGGCGCTTTTGGACGGCCTCGAAAGCCGCTTCCTCACCGTCAAAGACCCGCGCCGGCCCGGTGTGCACCACGTTCTTCAAGCCCGAGATCTTGGCCACGGCCCCCTCGGGGGCCAGGTTGCCCTTCAAGATCACCATGGGCGCGGTGGGATAGAGGGGTTTGCCGATGGGATGGATGATGGGTTGGTTCTTGGAAAGCGGCGCGGCGTCCCTCAAATTCTCGGCCACGGTTTTACCCGTCACGGTCAGGCAATCGCCGTGCAGGTAGCCCTCCTCCAAAAGCATCTTCATGACCGCCGGAATGCCGCCGATGCGGTCCAAGTCCGCCGCCACGTAGCGGCCCGAGGGCTTCAAGTCCGCCAGGTGGGGGACTTTCTTTCCGATGCGGTCGAAGTCGTCCACGGTCAGCTTCACGCCGACGGCCTTGGCGATGGCGATGAGGTGCAGCACGATGTTGGTGGAGCCGCCCAACACATAGGCCACCGTGATGGCGTTCTCAAAGGCCTTCTTGGTCATGATGTCGCTGGGGCGGATGCCGTTGCGGATGAGGTTGACCAGGGCCTCTCCGGCCTTGTCGCAGAGCAAGCGCTTGGGCTCGCCCACGGCGGGCTGGCAGGAATCGTGGGGCAGGGCCATGCCCATGGCCTCGATGGCGGAGGCCATGGTGTTGGCCGTGTACATGCCGCCGCAGGAGCCCGCGCCCGGGCAGGCGCTGCATTCGATGTCCTTCAGGGTTTCCCGGTCGATCTTGCCCGAGCTGTATTGGCCCACGGCCTCGAAGACCGACACGATGTCGATGTCGCGGCCCCGGTACTTGCCCGGCAGGATGGTGCCGCCGTAAATGAAGATCGCGGGGATGTTGAGCCGGCCGATGCCGATCAGCATGCCGGGCATGTTTTTGTCGCAGCCGCCGACGGCCACCAGCCCGTCGAAACGCTGGGCCGAGGAGACGGTTTCCACCGAGTCGGCGATGACCTCGCGGGACACCAGGGAGAACTTCATGCCCTCGTGGCCCATGGCGATGCCATCGGACACCGTGATGGTGCCGAAGGTCTGGCCCATGGCCTGGGCGCGGGTGAGGCCGCCCTTGGCCCGCTCGGCCAGCTCATTGAGGTGGTAATTGCAGGGGGTCACCTCGCTCCAGCCCGAGGCGATGCCCACGATGGGCTTCTTGAAGTCCTCGTCCTTGAAGCCCACGGCCCGCAACATGGCCCGGTTCGGGGCCCGCTTGTCGCCTTCGGTCATCATGGCGGAGCGTTGGTTCAGCTTGTCGGTCTTTTTCATGGTTCGCCTTTCTGGAATGGGGTGAGACGGTTTAAAGGGGTTCGGGTCCTTCGGGAAGGCCTAGAGGGCCGCCAATACTTCCCGGCTGTGCCCGTCCACATTGACCTGGGGGAAGAATTTTTTCACCTTCCCGTCCTTGTCGATGACGGCGGTCACCCGGCGGCTGGTGCCTTTTTCCGGGTTGAAGGCGTCATAGGCGCGGGAGACCGCACCGCCTGGGTCCGACAAAAGGGGGAAGTTCAGGTTGAATTTCGAGCTGAAGGCCTGGTGGCTGGCGTTGTCGTCCACCGACAGGCCCAGGATGACGGCGTCCTTGTCCTGGAAAGGCTTGAGGTCGTCCCGGAAGGCGCAGGCTTCCTTGGTGCAACCCGGCGTGTCGTCCTTGGGGTAGAAATAAAGCACCACGTTCTTTTGCCCCCGGAATTGGGACAGGGTCACGGTGCTTCCGTCGGTGGCCTTGAGGCTGAAATCGGGGGCCATTTGGCCTTCTTGGATGGGCATGGGACGCTCCTCGTTTGATGAAAGAAAGGGCATTGTAAGCCGATTGAAAGGCCGAGGCAAGCGGCCGTCGGCCGGCTTTAAGCCCAGTTTTTCTCGAGAAAGGCCAGCAGGTCCTCGGAGATCGTACCCAAACAAATTTCCTCAACGGGTCCCCGCATGGTCAGGTCGAAATCCGGGGAAACCTTCAGGCTCAATTGCCCGCCGGGCATGTGGAGGGTCAGGTCGCCGCCCGTCCGCCGGGTCTTGAAGGCCGCGGCCGCCACCGCGCAGGAGGAGGAGCCGGAGGCCAGGGTATAGCCCGCGCCCCTTTCCCAGATGCGGATTTCCAATTCCTTGTCGTTGAGGACGCGGGCGAACTGCACGTTGCTGCGGTTGGGGAACTGGGGATGATGCTCCAACAAGGGCCCGATCCGTTGGATGTCGAGGCTGAAGTCGTCCATGAAGACCACGCAATGGGGGTTGCCCACCGACACGCAGGTGACGGTGAGTTGGCCGCCCGGCACGCCCTCGACCCGCAGGGGCTTTTCCACCACCTCGCCGGTGAAGCCCGACACCGGGATCTTGGCCGCGTCAAAGGTGGCCCGGCCCATTTCCACCGTCACCCTGGGGGCCTTGCCCAGCACCAGGTGCAGTTGGGCCTGCACCCGCCCCCCCGCGGTCTCGACCTCAAAGAGGGATTTCTCCGTATAGCCGTGCTCGAAGAGGAACTTGCAGAAGATGCGCAGGCCGTTGCCGCTCTTTTCGGCCTCGCTGCCGTCCGGATTGTAGATGCGCAGCTTGGCCTCGGAGGACTTGGACTTTTCCAAGGCCAGGATGCCGTCGGACCCCACGCCGGTGTTGCGGTTGCAGATCCGGACGATGTTGGCGGGCGTCAAGGGAAAGGAAAGGACCGCGGGGTCCATCACCAGGTAGTCGTTGCCCAGGCCGTGGGACCGGACGAATTGGTTTTTCTCGAGCACGTTATTCCTTTTCGCAAAAAAGATTGGTGTAGCCTTCGTCGCCCGGGGGGAAGCGTTTGGAAAGCTCGGCCAAATCCACCGCTTGCAGCTCCCCCCGGGTTTCGCTGATCTCCCGGATGCGGAAGCCCAGCCCGGACAAGTCCTTCAGGAACCGGTCCGGATCGGCGCCGAAACGACGCAGGTTTTCCGGGCCGAACTCCGCGACGAGGATGAGCCGCCCCGAAGCGGCCAGGGTTTGGGCCATCCCGGCCAGGGCCCCGGCCTCGGCGCCTTGGATGTCCATTTTAATGAAATGGGGCGGGCTTTTAAACGCTTTGAGGCAATCATCCAGCCGGATCTGGGGCACGCGCACGAAGGCACGGCCGTCGCCCGAATCATAGATCCGGTGGTCGCCCCGGTTGCGGGGGTTCAAAAAAAGCTTCGCCTCGCCGGGCCGGTCGCAGAGGGCTTGGTTGAAAAGCGCCACGTTGCCGTAGCCGTTGGTCTCAACGTTTTTTTGCAGCAGTTTGAAATTGTCCGGGTCCGGCTCGAAGGCCAGCACCCGTCCCTGGGGCCCCACTTGCCGGGCGGCCAGGAGCGTGTAATAGCCGATGTTGGCGCCGATATCCACGAAGGTTTGGCCCTTTTCCAGGTTTTCCAAAAGCAGGCGGGTTTCCAGCGGCTCATAAATTTCCCGGGTGGCCAGTTCCAGCGTGTCCATCTCATCCAGGAACATTTTGTGGCCCTGGACCCAAACCCAGGAGGGTTTGAGGGCCCCGTAAAGCCGGTCATAGGCCCAGCGCAAAGGTTTGATCCTTCCCAAACCATGGCCGCCGACGGTGAGGGCGGTTTTTTTGAGCAAAGCCAGCAGGGGGTGGCGCATCAATGGCCCTTCCGGCGCCAAAGCCACAGGCCGCCCAAAAGGCAAAAGAGCCAGGGCAGGGGCAAGCAGGGCGCCCACCAGGGTTGATATTTGAAATCCACTTGATGGGTCCCGGCCGGGACAAAGACCGCCCGCAGGACATGGTCGGCCATGAAAAGGTCCGTGGGTTTCCCGTCTAAGGCGGCCTTCCAACCCGGGTAATCGACCTCGGCGAAAACCACTAGGCTGTCCCGGGCGGTGGAAAGCCGGAAGGACTGGGCCGTGGGCTCGTCCCGGAGCCATTGGTAGGACAGGGCCGCGTCTTGGCCCGAGAGCCGGCGGCCCAAACCCTCGGGCAGGGGCGCGTCGAGGATTCCCTCGCGGTAGGGGTCAAAATCGGGCGATCCCATGCGGGCCAGCCGGGACTTGGCCTCGGGTAGGACCTGGAAAAAACGGGGGGCGTAAGCCTCGGCCCCCGAAAAAAGGCTTTGATAAAAAAAGAGCGAGTCCGCGCGGGTTTGGCGGAAGCCCGGCAAGGACTTGAGGTCGTGGCTCGTGGCGAAGCCCTTGACGGCCATGAGCTTGAAAATCGTCTGGGGGGGCAGGAAACGCAGGTTGTTCACCGCGCTTAAACTCAAAGGATTGTAGCCGCCGAAATCCTTGATCCGCAGGGCTGCGAAGGCGTTCTCGGGATAGTAGGAAACATAAAGGGTGTGGCGGACCCGGACGGGATAGGGGACGTTCTCGGGGTCGATGAAGACACGGGCCGGCATTTGGGGGGCCGTGAGGGAAATCAAGGCCGCCGAGTTTTTGGGATAGTCGAAGTTCGCCAAGGGCGCCGGGCTGAAAAGCCCCCAGCCCCGCGCCAAAAGGGGCAGGAGCAGGGCCAAGGCGAAAAGCCCCAGCCCCCAGTCCCGGCGCTTGGAACCGAGCAAAGGCAAGGCGGCCAGCCCCAAGCCCAGGCCCAAGATCTCCCAAGAAGCCCGGGCGGGGTGGATCAAGGCGGCCAGGAGCAGCGCCAGGGCGTAGAGGCCGCCGGCCTGGAGCCAGGCCGGGGGAAATTTCTTTTCCCGTAGGGACTCAAAACCCCAAGCCGCCAGGGTGGCCAGGCTGAAGGCCCAAAAGTAGGAAAAACGGAAAGGGCCCCGGAGGTGGGAGAAGCCGGGTAAGAGCAAGGTGACCCAACGATGAAGCGGAAAAGCGGATCCCACGCAAAGGGCCAGCGTGGTCAAAGCCGCGGCCAGGAAGAAAAGGGCGGGCCCGCGGGGGCCGGGCGTCCTGAAAGCCAGGGCGGCCAAGAAAAAGACCCAGGGCCCCAGGTAAAGTTCCACGCTCAAGAATTGGTGTTCCTGGGCCTGGACGGCTTGGTCCAAGGTGGTCGTGGGGGGCAGGTCCAGGGTGGGAAACCAGGCGTGGAAAAGCGACGCCGGGTCCATCGAGAAAGAAGCGTTGAAGGTGAGGTAATCGGCCGGCGTGGAACGGTTTGAAAGGGAGGCGAACTCGAAGGTGGGAATGAGCTGGCTCAAGAGCGGCAGGGCGCCCAAGCCCAGGAAGAGGGCGGCCTTCGCCAGGCTTTGGGGGGTGAAGCGGCCCTCTTGGAAGGCGCGCAGGGCCAGGTAAGCCGCGCCCGCGTAAAAAGCGCCCAAGCCGACCTGGAAGCTGCCCCCCAGGCCCAAAAGGGCGAAGGCCAATCCCGCCAGGAAGGCGGCCCGCGGTTGGGGGTCCCGGGCCAGCCGTTCCAATCCGGCGAACCACCAAGGCATCCAGGCGAAAGCCGCCAGCACGGGCGGATGGATGAGCTCCATCCAAAAGAAGCCCGAGAGCGCGAAAGCCAGCGCCCCCACCCCGGCGGCCGCTTCGCCAAGGCCGGTGACCCTCAGCCAATAACGCATGCCCAAGGCCGCCCAGGTCCAGTGCAGGGCGATGAAGAGGGAAAGGCCCAGCGGCACCGCGAAGGGGAGGGTCAGGTAGTTGGGGGGATAGAGCATCATGTTCTGCAGGTCGGCCAGGAAAGGCTGGCCGCCCAAGAGGTAGGGGTCCCAGAGGGGAAAGCGCCCTTGGGCGAGCTCGGCCTTTAAAAAATCACGCCAAGGCGCGAATTGGGCGAGCAGATCGCTGTCGAAATAGGCCCGCGGAAGGAAAAGGCACCGGCTGAAAACCAAGAGCGCCAGCAGGCCGTAGGCGAGGGCGATTGTCCCGCCGCCCGGCCCTTTCCCGGCCCCGGAAGGGTTTCTCAAGCGAGGGCCGGTTTCCATTTCCAAATGAGCAACAGGCAAGGGAGCGCCAAGAGCCAGAGGATGAGCAGCCAAAGCCCCCGCTTCCACCAGGCGGGCTCATATTTAAAGTCCACCCGATGGGTTCCGGCGGGCAAGAGCACCGCGCGGAAGTCATAGTTGGCCCGGTAAAGGGGGACGGGGTTCCCGTCCAGGAAGGCTTTCCAGCCGGGGTAATAGGCTTCCGAAAAGGTCACCAGGCTGGGCCCGTCCAAGATCACCTGGTAGGACTGCTGGTTGCTTTCGTCCTTGAGCCATTGATAAGTCAGCTTGGCTTTTTTCCCCGAGGGCAGGTCGGCCTTCAGGGCTTGCGCGTCCGGGGCCAGGTAGGCCGTCGTGGCGGGGTCAAAGCCGGGGCTGCGCATGGCCGCCAGGCATTGGTCGTCGGGCATCACCTCGACCTGGGAGGGCGCCCAAAGGTGGGACGTGGGGACCTTGAGCCCGTAATAGTGGGCGGTGCCGATCTGCTGATGGTCGAATTCCTTCGCGTTGCCCCGGTCTTGGCCGAAGACCAAGCCCTTGATGTCCCAAAGCTTGGCGTAGGTGGGAAGGGCGATCTGGGCGTTTTGTAGGTCCCGGGTTCGGCGGATATTGATGGAGTCATAACCGTTCACCAGCCGCACCCGGTAATCCATGGCCTCGTCCTGGGGCATGGGGAAATAAAGGTCCTGCCCGTTTTCCTTCACCGGATAGGGGACCTGCATGTCCATGAAGAAGCGCGAACCCTCGGGGGCCTTTTGCAGGAAGGCGAAGATGGGCGCGTTGCGGTCAAAATCGAAATTGGAGGCCGGGCCCGTGCCGAAGTCGGCCCAGCCGCTTAAAAGCAGGGGCAACAGCAGGCCCGCCTGGAACAAAAGCCGGCCCATTTTTTTCCATCCGGGCACCAGCGCCCAGTAAAAAAGGCCCATCATCCCCAAGGCCAGCCCCAACATTTCCCGCCAATTGCGGTCGGCCTGGAAAAGGCCCACCACCATCAAGAGCGCGCCATAGGCCAGCCCGCCCATCAGCCAGGGCTTGGCGTTTTCCTTCTCGTCGGAGAAATAACGCTCCAAGGTCTGGTAACCGGCGGCCGCCAGGATGACCGTGAAGAGGATATAAACGTCCAGGAAGCGGAAAGGCGCGCGGCTCAAGGCGATGCCCGGCAGGATCTGGCACAAAATCCGGTGGAGGGGGAAATAGCGCCCCCAGGCCGTGAAAAGCGACAAAAGCGCGAAAGCCGAGAGGAAGTAAAGGAAGCGCCGGTCCTTGCGTTTGAAGGCGAAATAAACCAGGAAGGGGATCCAGACGCCCAGGTAGCCGAAATCCCCGAGCGACATGTTGTCGGTGTTGGGCGGGTCGATGTCCTGGATGGAGGCTTCGGGGCTTTTGTCCTCGGGCAGGCCCATGAAGGGGAAGAGGAACTCGTAGGTGTTGACGGGCCTCATGGAAAAGGTGCCGGACAGTTGGTCGTAATCGGGGCTGTTGCGGGTGGAGAGCTGGGAGAACTCGAAAGTGGGGATCAGTTCCACGGCCAGGGGAGCCGCGCCCCAGGCGCCCAGGATCAAAACGAGCAGGAGCTTTTTAGGCGAGAGGCGCTCGCGCCAGGGGAGGGTTTTCTCCACCGAGGACCAGTGGTAGAGCCGGTAGGCGAAAAAGGCCAGGCCGCCATAGAGGGCGCTGGTCATGAGCTGGAAATTGCCCGCGCAAGCGATGAAGGCGAAGGTCAGCCCGGCCCAGAAGGCCGTCCGGGGGCGCCAGTCCCGGCTTAAGTTCTCCAGGGTCAGGGCCAGCCAGGGCCAGAAGGCGATGACGCTGAGGATGGAAGGGTGGATCAGCTCCCACCAGAAGTCGCCCGACAGGCCGTAAATGAGGGCGGCCACCCGGCTGGCGGATTCGGAATAGCGCAGGGCTTTCAGCAGGGCATAGGTTCCCCAGGCGCCGATGAACAGGTGCAGGAAAAAATAAACCGTGAAGCCGTAGGGGATGGGAAAAAGCGGGATGAGGTAGTGGAAGGGGTTGCACCGCATGTAGTTGGGGTTGGCGAAGATGGGCTGGCCGCCGAAGAGGTAGGGGTTCCAAATGGAGAGAACCCCTTGCTGGAAGTCGTGCTTGAGCAGGCTCAGGTGGCCGTAACTGAAGGCCAAGAGGTCGTTGGCGAAATAGAAGTTCGGCAACACCAGGCCTTGGAAAAAAGCCACAAAGGCCACGGCCAGGAAAAGCAGGGGCGCGGCCCAGGGTTTGGCGGGGGACGGCTCGGGGTTCATGGATTCAGCCTTTGTTTTTTTTCACCGGCACCAGGCGGTAGGACCGCCCGCTTGATTTTACTTGAAAGACCGCGATTGGCCCATCGGAGACGGGAGGGATGGCGCGCGAAAAACCCGCCATCAGGCCCAGCCCGTAAAAAAACTGGCGGAGGAAAAGCAGGGGAGGGACCGCCAAGAGGTCCCGGGCCTGGCGGTTGAAGGAAAAGGCCGAGAGGGAGGTGGCCAAAGCCAGCGCCCAGAAGAGGCCGAAGGGCGCCCACCAGAGGATCGAGCGCAGGAAGGCCGGCGCCGGGGGCGCGAAGGAGGCCGCCAGGGACAGGGTGTAGAGCACGAAAAAGGCCGGGACCAAGTGCACCAGGTCGGACAGGCAGGGGTAAACCTTGATCTGCCGGGCCCGGCCCTGGCCGTAGCGGAAGGCTTGGTGGCAGAAGGCCCGCAGGGTCTTGCGCCGGTGCCGGAAGACCACCGCGCCGGGGTCGTAGATGAGTTGGGCGGCCCCGTGCAACAGCCGGTTGAGGAACTCATTTTCCTCGTTGGGATAAAGGTCCACCCGGAAGCCCTTGAGGCGCTCGAACACCGAGCGGCGCACCATCATGTTGCAAAGGATCAGGTCCTTCTCGGTGGCTTCCTTCACCGAACCGATGGAGGCGTAGCGGCTGCGGACCTTGAAGGACCCCAGCCAGGAGGCCAGCACCGCGCTCACGGTTTTCTCGAAGGGCGAGGCGTCGGGGGGATGCAGGTTGGGGCCGCCGGCCACCGCCACCCGGGGATCCTCGAAATGGGAAGCCAGCCGCTTGGGGCCGGGGGAAACGGCGCGGCTGTCGTCGTCCAAGAAATAAACCAGGGGGCTTTTGGAAAGGCTCACGCCGGCGTTGCGCTGGCGGGAGGGATTGCGCCCCACGCAGACGAAAATCTCGGCGGGTTTCTCGGCCCGCGGAAGCCTCAAAAGGGCCTCCACGCTTTCGAGTTTTTTGTCCGCGCGGTCCACGGCGATCACGGCGCTGTAGCGGGGCTTCAAGTCTTTTCCTCGAAATGGGCGCTGAGGCGCAGCGCGCAGGGGATGCCGATGAGCGAGGTGAAGAGGGGGCCGGCCAGGACGTTTAAAAGCGAGAAGGACATCAGGGCGGATTTGGAAATCGCCGCGGAGGCGAAAAAGAGGAAGAGCGCGGCTTCCCGGGTGCCGAAGCCCAGCAAGGTCACCGGAATGAACTCGATGACCACCACGACCGGATAGAGCAGCACCAGGCGGCCGAAGGAAAGGGGGATGCCCAGCGCCAGGGCGCAAAACCAGGCCCGGAGCCACACCGTGGTCCAGGCCCCCACGGAGAGCGCCAGGGGAGGCAGCACCCGGTTGAAGGACTGGAAGATCGACAGCAGGTCCGCGTAGAACTCCCCGCCGTGGGTGCGAAGCTGCTTGGAGAGCTTTTGCGGCGCCAGGGCGAGCAGGGCGGGCCGGACGTAAGCGCGCATCCATTGGGGGTTGAGGAAAAGCGCCATGGCCAGGATTCCCAGGGCGATCCCGACCAGCGCCACCAGCGCGGGGGTCTCGTGGGTGTCCTGGCCTAAGACCACCATGAGCCCGGACGCCGCGAAAAGCCCCAGCACCAACAGGTCGTAAACCTTGTCGGCGGCGTGCACCGCGAAGGCGCCGGTCAGCCTCATCCCCCCCCAACGCTTCAAGCCCAATACCCGCACGATGTCGCCCAATTTGGCGGGGGTCACGGCGGCCAAGGGCTGGCCCGAGAGATAAATGAGGTTGCCTTCGGCGAAACTCAAGCGGGACTTGAAGATCCGGCACAGCACCTTGAGGCGCAGGGCCTTGAAAAAGACCTCGGGGAGCAGGAACAGGAAGGCCAGGAAGGCCCAAAAGGCATCGGCGGACTTGAGGATGGCCCAGGAAGCGTCGAGGTCCACGGTGCGAAGTAAAACGGCGAAAAGGACCAGGCCCAGGATGAAGGTGAAGGAGCCGACACGGCGCATGGGTTGGGGATTCCTTTGTTCGAGGATCGGCGGGCCCGGAAAGTTACTTGGACTCCCCGTCCAAGCGGTATTTGGCGAAGGCCGCCTGGGCTTCCGCGTTGGAAGCGTCCCGCAGGTCCTGCCAGCGTTGGGATTTGCCGTCGTAATTCAGGTCCCGGAGCGTCATCTCGGTCTTGGAGTCGCTGAAGTTCCATTCCTGCAGGTTGATCTTATCGCCCATGACCTGGTTTTGGTGGCCCACCGAACCCTTGAGGTTCCAGCGGCGGTATTGATGCACCCAATCGTCCAAGGGGATGGATTGGGCGGCGGCGCCGTCCCACAGGACGGAGACGTAATAAAGCTGGCCCTTGAAGAAAAGCAGGGAAATGGACGAGAGCCCGGCGGCCAGGTGGTCCGAGGCGCCCAGGTCGGCGATCTGGAAGGCGGGGTCGTTGTTGAAGGGCCGCAGTTTTTTCTTGGCCGTGGGATAAAACTGCAGCACCTGGCTTTCGGGCATGCCGAGGGCCAGGGCGCCGTTTTGGCGGGGCAGGGGGATGTTGGGCCCGGCGAAGAGGTTCTGCCAAACGCCGGCCATGCCCAGGGCCGCCACGAGCAACAAGAGGCCCAGCAGGCCCAGGACCCAAGCCCGGGCTTTGGGGGAGAGGCTTAAGTTGTCGGAAGCGGCGGAAAGCTCAGTGTGTCGCGGCGGTTTGGGCTGTGGCATGGGATGGAGCGCTTTCTGATAGGGGATCGCCGTAATCCTGCACGTGCCCCAAAAGGGACTGAAGCCCCCGCCAAAGCAGGTTGACTTCCCGCAGGGAACGGACCGTCATCACTTGTCCTAAGACGAACTTCGGGTTCTTCATCAGGTTCCAGGTCTTGGTCGCCCACTCGGACGCGTTGATCTGGGTCTTCAAAATCGGGTGGCTCATGTCGTACTTCTCGTAATCCTTCTCGCCGATGAGCAGCCATCCCTTGCGGGTGGATTCCCGCCACAGGGGCGAGCCCGGGTAAGCGATGACCACCGAGGCCTGCATGCAATCCCCGGCCCGCACCTTGTAAAGCAAAAGGTCCCGGGTGACCTCGTAGGTCTTCTTGACGTCTTCCTCGGTTTCCCAGGGATAACCCATCATGGTGGTGAGCAAAACCCGCAGGCCCCGGTCCTTGGCCATCTTGACGCCGCGGCTGATGAGGTCCACGGTCTCGCACTTGGCCAGGTGCTTGATGCTGTAGTCGGACCCGGATTCCAGGCCGATCTTCAAGAGCCGCCAACCGCACTTGACCAGCAGGTCCACCACTTCCTCGTTCAGGTTGTCGGCGCGGCAGTTGGAGGAAAATTGGAAGCGGCCCAGGAGCTTGCGCTCGGTCAGTTCCTTGTGGAACTCCTTGAGCCATTCCTTGTTGTAGATGGGGCCGGATTCGTTGTCGTCGAAGAATTCCCAGACCTTGTATTTATTGACGCAGATTTCCATCTCGGCGGCCACGCTCTTAGGGGAGCGCAGGCGGGCCGTCTTGCCCCAGAGGGCGTGCTGCCAGATGCAGAAGGTGCAGAGGCCCACGCCGCCGCCCGAGTCCTTGGGGGCGCCGCAGCCCCGGCCGGTCAAGATATAGGCCGTGGGACGCAGCAGGTAAGCCTCGCCGTAATCCAGGAAGCGGGTCAATTCCCGGTCGATGAAGGGAAGCTCGTCCAGGTTCTCGGTCAATTTATGGGGGCCGGTGGTTTGGATCTTGCCTTCCCCGTCCCGGTACCAGACGCCCGGCCCCAAGGGTTCCTTGCCCGCGAGGTGCTGCACCAGGTTCCGGCCCACGATGTCGTAGTCGCCCCCGGTCATGACGTAATCCACCAGGGAATTTTCAAGGGATTCGCCGGGGAAATAAGACACGTGGTCGCCCATGAGCACCGTCTTCATCCGGGGGAAACGGGCCTTGAGCTCGGCGATATAGGCCCAGTGGCGCTTGACCACGGGGGCCTTGGTTTCCAGGAAAACCACTTCGGGGTTGAAGTCGGTGAGGTGCTTGTCGAATTCCTCGTCGCTCATGCGGCGGTTGATTCCGTCCAGCCATAGGACTTCGTGGCCCAGGTGCTGGAGGTTGGTGGCCAAGTGGCCGGGCACCAAGGGAAAGATCCTAACTTCCAAGGTTTTGGAGAACTTCAAGTGGCGGTTTTGGGTCAGGAGGGGCAGTTCCCCGTCCTTGCGGAAGGGGGGATAAAGAACGGCGGCTTTCATGGCGTCATACCCTTCGGGTTGAGATTGAGGCTTAAAACTTTAGACGGCGCGAGGGTTATATTCTACTCCGATAATAATCAATTGTCTTGCGCAGGCCTTCTTTTAAGGAAACCCGGGGTTCCCAGCCCAGCGTCTTTTTGGCCTTGGAAATATCGGGTTTTCGTCGCACCGGATCGTCCTGGGGCAGGGCCTCGTGCACGATTTTCGCCCCCGGCGCCCCGCAGAGTTCCAACACCACCTTGGCGAAATCCTTGATGCTGGTTTCCTGGGGATTGCCGAGGTTGAAGATCTGGCCCGTGGTGTTTTCCGCCGAGATGGCGGCCCAGATGCCCGCCACCAGGTCGGCCACGTAGCAAAAACTGCGGGTTTGGGAACCGTCGCCATAGATGGTCAGGGCCTGGCCGTGCAGGGCCTGGGTGATCATGTTGGAAACCACCCGGCCGTCGTTTTCGTTGAGCCGGGGCCCGTAGGTGTTGAAGATGCGGATGACCCGCGCGTCCACCTTGAACTTATGGATGTACTCATAGACCAAGGCCTCGCCCAGACGCTTGCTTTCGTCGTAGCAGGACCGGGGCCCGAAGGAATTCACGTTGCCCCAGTAGGTCTCCACTTGGGGATGGATGGAGGGGTTGCCGTAAACTTCCGAGGTGGAGGCGAAGAGGAACTTGGTGCGGCGCTTGCGGCAATAGTCCAGCAGCTGGAGGCTGCCCATGGAATTGGTCAGGATGGTCTCGATGGAATTTTTCATGTAGCCCACCGGCGAGGCCGGCGAGGCCAGGTGGAACACGTAGTCGGCCCGGGGCAGGTAGCCCAGGAAGCCTTTGGTCAGGTTCCGAGAAAAGCGCGGGAGTCCCCGGGTCACGTCCCGCCGCACGAAACGGAAATGGCGGTTGCCCCGAAGGTGCGCGATGTTCTCTTTTTTGCCGGTGATCAGGTTGTCCACGCAGGTGACCCGATGGCCCTGGGCCAGCAGGTAGTCGCAGAGGTGGGAGCCCACAAAGCCCGCCCCGCCGGTCACGATGGAATGCATAGTCCCTCGTTGGAGTTCAATGGTAATGGGGGTGAAACCAAGGCAAGGGAGTTTAACACAAGCGGGCCTCGGGCGGTATGGGTCCTTAACGGATCGGGTAGCCCCCGCCGCTGAAGGGATCGGCCTCGGCGGGCGTGGGCGTGGGAACCGGCGTATCCAAGAGCCCGGGCACCTTGGGCACGATGGGCTTGAGGCGCAGGATCACGCTATTTTGCATGTCCGTAACATAGAGATTGCCGTCCTTGTCCGAGTCGATGCCGCGGAAGTGGGGAACATAATTCTTGTCCACCAAGTCATCCTTGGCGGACCAATGGCCGATGTATTCGAAGCGGTTGTTGAAAAAATCCACGCGGCCCGCCAGCCCGTCGGTCACCGCGATGAGCCCGCTGGGCAGGACGGCCACGTCGGCGGGTTCCTTGAATTGGTAGGGCCCCGCGCCGTACCAGCCCTCGGCGGTGACGGGCGCACCCTGCTTGTTGAAGACTTGGATCCTGAAATTACCCGTGTCGGCCAAAATGGCCTGGTCGATGAAGTTGAGCGCGAAGCCCAAGGGCAGGTTGAGCAGGCCGGGATTGTTCGAGTCCGTGCCGGTGCCGAAGGCGCCCCAGGCCGAGACGAAGACGCCCAAGGGGCTGAAGATTTGGACCCGGTTGTTGCCGCTGTCGAGCACCTCGAGGTCGCCGAAATGGTCCTTGGCGATGGCCCGGGGAAGGTTGAAGAGGCCGTTGGCCGTGCCTTGGCCGCCCCAGGAGGACAGGAACAAGCCCTTCTCATCCAAGACCACGATCCGGTTGTTGTCGGTGTCGGACACGAAAATTTTCCGGGGCGGCAGGACCAACAGCGCGGTGGGATGGTTGAACTGCGGGGGATTGCGCCAAGTGCCCAGGGTCCCGAAGGAGCCGTAGGTGGCGACCGGAAGCCCGTCGGCGGTCCATACCACGATCCGGTGGTTGCCCGTGTCGGCGATGTAGAGGTTGCCGTCGGGCCCCACGGCCACGCCCTCGGGGGCGTTGAGCTCATCCGGGCCCGAACCGGGCGATCCCCATTTGGCGTCGAAGGTATAAAGGGGTTTGCCGTTGTCGGGAATTTCGGTGGGACTGGGAGTGGGGGTGAAGGCGTCCGGCGCCGCCGTGGGCGTGGGGACGGGATGGTGTTTGGCCCAAAGTTCGCCGGCGGGGCAAAAGCCGAAAGCCAAGAGGGAAAGGAGCATGAGCGGCCGGGAAATAAGGATCATGCTTAAATGCTATCGGGGGCGGGCTTGGCCGTCAACTGAAGGCTGGGGCCCAAGGCCCCGGCCTTCAGTGGGGAACGCTTGTTTTAGAAGCCTTCGGCGCGGCTTTGGCAGGTAATGCAGCGGGTGGCCCAGGGAATGGCCTTGAGCCGCGCCATGGGGATGGTTTTTTGGCAAACCTCGCATTGGCCATAGAAGCCTTCCTCGATGCGGCGGATGGCCTTCTCGATGCGTTCCAATTCCACCCGGTCGTTTTCCATCAAGGTGACGGACAGGTGCTGGTTGAGCTCGCCCGAACCGTGGTCGGCCATGTCGCCGGGCATGTTCTGGTTGTCCGCGATGTCCTCGCGCAGGTCCTGTTCCAAGTGGTTCACCTGGCCGGTGATCTCGTTGCGGCGGTGTTGGAGCTGTTTTAAGAGCGGCAGGAAGGCCGGGTCAATCTTGACCTTTTTCTTGGCGACGGGTTTGGACGGCAAGGCGATGACTTTGCCCATGAGGCGGGCGGGGATCTTGTGGGTTTTTTTGGCTTTGGGGGCTTTCGCCTTGGCGTTGGGGGCTTTTTTCTTCGTGACCGGTTTCTTTTTCGAGCTGGCCATGGGCTGCCTCCTGTTTTGATCCGGTCGGTCCCAAAAATAAGGCTTCGGCCCGGAAAAGGATGGAAGAATAACGAAGCCCCCAGGGCCTGTCAAGAATTTTGAGTATGGCCCCCCGGCCCGACCCTCCGAGGGAGCAATCGGGGGAAAGCGCCGGGGAAAGAGGCCTTTTTCAGGGTTCCCGCGGCGGCCCCTGTTGGTAGAATGAGCGGTCGTTACCTTCTTCGCGTCAGGATGGGCACCATGGTCCTCGGTCTTTCGGTTTTGGTATTGCTGGTCCTTTTGGGTTTGGCCTTGATTGTGGGCCTTTATTTCATCGCGGTTTACAACCGCTTGGTGAAGTACCGGGTCGAGGTGGACAACGCTTGGAGCCAAATCGACGTCCAGCTCAAGCGCCGCCACGACCTCATCCCGAACCTGGTGGAAACCGTCAAGGGCGTCATGAGCTTCGAAAAGGACACCCTGACCCAGGTCATGCAGGCCAGGTCCGCCGCCATGGGCGCCACCAACCCGGCCGACCGGGTGAAGGCCGAGAACGACCTTTCGAACGGGCTGGGCCGGCTCCTGGCGGTTTGGGAAAATTACCCGGACCTGAAGTCCAGCAAGAACGCTTCCGAACTGCAGGAAGAATTGACCAGCACGGAAAATAAGATCGCCTATTCCCGCGGCTACTACAACGACATCGTGGCCAACTTCAACGCGCTCACCCAGCAATTCCCCTCCAACCTGGTGGCGGGCCCCTTCGGGTTCCAATCCCGGGAATTCCTGAAGGCCGCCGATTCGGACAAGGAAGTCCCGCAGGTCAAGCTCTAAGGCCAGGAGGTGTTTTACCCCCTGCCCGCCTCGACGGTCTTCGAGGCCAAGCAAAAAAACCGGCGGGCCACGGTTTTGCTTTTCGCCCTTTTGGTTTTCCTTTACACCTTTTTCTTCAACCTCCTGGGGGCGGTTCTGTATCTCTTCCTGGCCCGCAGCCCCGCGGGCCTGGGCGCTTTCTCGGTTTGGGCCTCCCTGTTGGCCGCCGGTTTGGCGGCGGCGCATTTCCTCGTGGCCCGCGCCAGGAGCCTGGATTCGCTTTTGGAACAGATCGGGGCGGTGAAGGCCGATCCCGCCGATCCCCAGGACCTTGAATTCATCCATGTGGTGGAGGAGGCCGGCGCCGCCATCGGGGCGGGCTCCCTGCGCGCGGTGGTTTTGCCCACGCCCGGCATGAACGCCTTTTCCATGG
>DATKNU010000094.1:0-3747 GCA_035541195.1 bacterium | reverse complement strand
CCACGGAGATTTTCGAGGCGAAGGACGGGCTGCTCCGACGCCGCAAAGGCGGGAAGTCCCAAACCACCCCCACGAAAAACCCGCTGGCCGACATCAAGCGGATCATGGGGGCTTCCCGCCAGGCCCCGCTTTTGGACGCCGGGTTCCTGGGCGGCTTGGTGGGTTACGTCGGTTATGACGCGGCGCGTTATTTCGAAAAGCTGCCTTCTAAAAAACCCGATGTGCTCAAAATCCCGGACCTTTATCTCCTGACCACCGAAAAGCTGGTGCTCTTCGACCATTTGAAAAGGACCTTGAGGCTGGTGGTGAACGTGGCGTTGGACGGGGCCGGCTCCCCCGAGCGGGCCTATGCCAAGGCGCAGGCCGAGATCCAGCGGCTCGCCAAGGAGTTGGAAAAGCCCCTGAAGGGTTTTTCCGAGATCCCCGTGCCGCCCCCGCGGGACTCCGTGCCGGGGGATTTGTTCGGCTTCAAGTCCAACCGCAGCCCCCAGGCCTTCGGCCAGATGGTCCAAGACTCCAAGGAATTCATCAAGGCCGGGGACATCATCCAAGTGGTGGGTTCCCAGCGGTTTGAGAAAGAAATCAAAAGCGACGCGGTGACCCTCTACCGCATTTTGCGGCGGTTGAACCCCTCGCCCTATATGTTCCTCCTGAAAATGGAGGGCTTGGAGTTGGTGGGTTCCTCGCCCGAGATGTTCATCAAGGTGCAAAAGGGGATCGTGGAAACCCGGCCCATCGCGGGAAGCCGGCCCCGGGGCAAGAACCCCGCCGAGGACCTAGCCCTGGAAGAAGACCTCTTAAAGGACGAGAAGGAGCTGGCGGAGCACGTGATGCTGGTGGATTTGGCCCGCAACGACTTGGGGCGGGTCTGCGAGTACGGCACGGTCCGGGTCGAGCAATTCAAGCGCGTGGAACGCTATTCCCACATCATGCACATCGTGTCCGACGTCACGGGGAAGCTGGCGAAGGGCCAAACGGCCTTTGACGCCTTCCAATCCTGCTTTCCGGCGGGCACCCTTTCGGGCGCGCCCAAGATTCGGGCCATGGAAATCATCGAGGATTTGGAACCCTCCCGGCGCGGGATTTACGGCGGCGCGGTGACGGCCTTTGGTTTTGACGGCAACATGGACTCGGCCATCACCATCCGTTCGGTGGTTTTGAAGCCCAAGGGCCGGGGCAAGCTCTCGGCTTACGTGCAGGCGGGGGCAGGATTGGTGGCCGATTCGGTGCCCTTGAGCGAGTACCTGGAATCCTGCAACAAGGCCCGGGCGGTGCTTTTGGCCATCCATCAAGCCGAACAGTTGGGGGATGCCCGCGCCCGCTCGGGGAAAACCCATTCGACTCGCTCGGCTCGCTCAGGGCCGAAGGCAAAACAAAAAAGCCTTCGGGGAGGCCGGTCATGATCCTGGTCATCGACAACTACGATTCTTTCACTTACAACATCGTGCAGTACTTGGGCGAGATGGGCGTGGAAATTCAGGTCGTGCGCAACGACGAATTGACGGTGCCGGAGATCTTGGCCCGCCGGCCCGACCGGATCCTCATTTCACCGGGCCCCTGCTCGCCCAAGGAAGCCGGCGTGTCGGTGGAAGTCATCCAAAAGCTCGCGGGCCAGGTGCCCCTCTTGGGGGTCTGCCTGGGCCACCAAAGCATCGGCTACGCCTTCGGCGGGAAAATCATCCGCGCGGGCAAGCTCATGCACGGCAAGACCAGCCAGATCACCCATGACGGCAAGGGCGTCTTCCGGGACATGCCCAATCCCTTCAAGGCCACCCGCTACCATTCGTTGGTGATCGATAAGGCGAGCCTGCCGGACGTCCTCCAAATCACCGCCACCAGCGAGGACGGCGAGATCATGGGCGTCCGGCACAAGAGCCTGCCGGTCGAGGGCGTGCAGTTCCACCCCGAGTCCATCCTCACCGAGTCCGGGAAGACCCTTTTGGCGAACTTCCTCAAAGGATGACGGACTTGGGGCGGTTTTTCGGCTCCCCGGAGCCCGCGGGGGCCGCCTGGGGCATCCCCGGTTCTTTTAGGTTCCCAAGATGAATAAACTAAAACAAAAGATCCTATGGGCCCTCTTGGCCTTGAGCCCCCTTTGGGCCGGGGCGGGGTTTTGGCTTTGGCGCGAGGCCCATCGGCCGCTTTACCACGTGGCGCTTTTCGAGGGCTTGCAAGAAAAAGATTTGACCACCCGCGCTTCCACGGTGGCCGGGGTCTTGCGGGAACAGGGGATTGCCCTGCGCCCCCAGGACGTGGTGGCGCCGGAGCTTGACTCGCCCGTGACCGAGGGGCTGGAGATCGACCTGGGGTTGGTGGAACGGCGACAAAAGCAGACCAAGCGGACCCTGGTCCATCCGGTGGACGTCCAATATACGGACGACTTGGACGTGGGCGAGATCATCGACGTCCAGGAGGGCCGGGACGGGCTTGAGGATCAGACCACCGAGGCTTACTTCCTCAACGGCCAGGAAGCCTTCGCCAAAGTCCTAAAATCGGACCTGATCACGGCCCCCAAGGATGCTAAAGTATTGGAGGGCACCTCGCTTCGCCAAAAGCTGTACCGCCTGGCCAAGCGCGCCCGGGTGCGCAAGATCGTCACGATGAACGCCAGCGCCTATTACCCGGGGCCGGAAGACACCTGGCCCTACGCCTCGGGCTACACCTCGACCCACCTCAAGGCGGGTTATGGGGTGGCGGCGGTGGATCCGAGGTTCATCCGGCTCAAGACGCCGCTTTACGTGGAAGGTTACGGATACGCCGTCGCGGGGGACGTGGGCGGCGCCATTAAAGGAAACCGCATTGACCTTTGCTTCGACACCTACGAGCAGGCCGTCCAGTTCGGCCGCAAGAACGTTAAGGTTTATATCCTGCGTTAGCTTGGGGCTTTTGCTCTTGGCGGCGCGCCTGGGGGCCCAAAGCGTCTCCCCCTCGCCCCTGGCCTCGCCCGGGCCAGCCTTTTCCCCGGCCCAGCCGCCCCCCAGCACGCCGACCCCCTCGGCGACGGTCACGCCCACCAGCACGGACAATCCTTTCGCCACCCCCACCTATACTTGGACCTGGGACCCTTGGTCCACCAACACGGCCACCCCCACGCCCAATTTCTTCAGCTTGAACCAATCCCCCACGGCCACTTGGACGCCCATCATGACCTCCACCTACACGCCCACGGGCACTCTCACCCCCCCGGATACGGCGACGCCCACCATCACGGACACGCCTTCCATCTCCCGCTCCGGGTTGGCCTTGCTTCCCACGGCTTATTCCAACGGCCTTTTCAACAGCGACGATTGGAACTGGGACCTGAGTTTCTCTTATTTCATCGGCAGCATCGCCGAGCACCAGAAGGGCGAGGCCAACACGGACTTCCTGAACCCGTTGCGGCTTTGGCTTTTGTCCAGCGACCTGAAGTACGGCTGGGTGGAGGAGGACGGCGACATGCCGGGGCTGGCCTCGGGGCTGATGCTCTCCATGCTCATTTCGGGCGGCGCGAACAACAACGCGGGCGCGGGTCAGGGGGCTTCCAGTTTCCAACTGTCGGGGACTTCCATGGGCGGCTTTTACACCGTGGCCAGCAAGGCCCTGGATAAGGATTCGGCCCTGCACGCGGGCATGGTTTTCGGTTTGCGCCAGCCCTTTTCCCAACTGGGGATCAGTGACTTCGCCCCTTCCATGACTTACGGCGACCTTTTGCCCATGTTCACGGCCAAACTGTCGGACGACCTGAGTCGCAGGCCCGAGTATCTTTTC
>DATKNU010000093.1:0-9610 GCA_035541195.1 bacterium | reverse complement strand
GCCGTCCGCCGGGCCGTCGTTGTCGCCGAACTCAAAGAGCCCCCGGCCCACCAAGGTGGTGACCGAGGAAGAAGGGGCGAAACCCGTGACCCGCAGGGAAGAAGTCTCGCTATCGACGAAGTAAAGATTTTCGCCTCCCGCGCAAAGCCCGCTGGTTTGGGCCAGGGCGGCTTGCCTCAAGGGGCCGTCCAGCAGGTCTTCCCGCGCGCTGCCGGCGAAGACCCGCGCGTCATTCGTCTTCAAGTCCAGCGTCCAGATCTGGTGGGACCCCGCCATGGCGATATAAAGCAGGTCCCCTTTTTTCAGGACGTCCCAAGGGCTGTTGAGGTCCAGGGTTTTGCCTTTCCCTTCTTGGTTGAGGCGGCGGGCCTGTTTTCCCGTGCCGGCCAGGGTGGTGACGGTCTTGGCCTTGAGGTCGATGAGGCGGATGGCGTGGTTCTCGGTGTCGGCCACGTAGATCTTCCCGGCGGCCGCGTCCAGGAAGACGCCTTGGGGATGGTGGAAGCGGGCGGTCTTAAAATCCCCGTCCCGCAAGCCCTCCTCGCCTGAGCCGACGCTGGCTTGAATCGCGCCCCCGAGGGAAGCCACCAGGATCCGGTTATGGTTGGAGTCGGAAATCACCAGGCGATCCGTCGGCCCGTCGGCCGCCAGTTTTCCCGGATAGGCCAAAAGGGATTGGGGCGCTTTGACCGATTCGGGGGAATAGGGGAAGGGGGTGAGGTTGAGCTTTCCCGCTTGGCGATAGTGGTCGGTGAGCTCGGCCAAAATGGGGTCCAGGGTGTCATAGACGCCCTCGCCGGATGTCAGCCCCACGACCTTGCCCTCGGGGTTGATGAGGGCGAAGGAGGGCCAGGCCCGGATGCCGTAGGAACTCCAAACCTGGAAATCGGCGTCGTTGATCACTGGGTGACGCACCTCATAGCGCCGCACGGCCTGGCGGATGTTATCGGTATCCTTCTCGGTCTTGAACTTGGCCGAATGCACCCCGATGACCACCAGGGAGTCCTTGTATTTCTCCTCCAGCCTTTTCAGGTCGGGGATCACGTGCATGCAGTTGATGCAGCAATAGGTCCAAAAATCGAGCAAGACAATCTTGCCCTTGAGCTCTTGAAGGGTCAGGGGATGGTCGCTGTTGAGCCATTCGTCGCCCGGGGGGAATTCGGGTGCCCGGACGGTGCCTTGCAGGTCTTCGGATAAGCTCATGGTGGCCAAATCTCCTAAAGGGGGGGCGTCTTGGGCCCGGGCGCCGGCGAGTCCCAGGCCCAAGCTCAAAAGCGCGGATGAAATCCAGGTTAAATGTTTTTTCATGGCTTGCTGGCGCCTGTCAGGTTACCCAAAAATGACCGCGGCTTTCAACGGCTCCTTGGCGGATACAGTTGGTGACAAAGTGAAACAACCTGGAAAAGCTTTTTTTCGGGCTTCCCCCTAGGATACGCCCGCCAAGCCCGATAGGTTTCCCAAGCCGATAAAAAAAGGCCCCGGGGGATTGACAGTCAACCTGATAATCAGTATTACTGATTATCAGTCACCCCAAGGAGGCCGAACGGCCGTGAAGAAAAGGCTCGAAAAAACCGAAATCCCGGCGGCGCTTGAGATCCCCCGGATCGTGATGGAGCGCATGGCCTTTTTGCTCATCAAGAACGCCTTCAAGCTGCGCGAGATGACCGAGGAAGCCCTGCGGCCCCATGGGTTGATCGGCAAGCATTGGGGCATCCTGACCACCCTGAGGGAAAAAGGCTCGCTGACCCAGCATGACATCAGCCGTTGCGTGCACATGGACCGCACCACCATGGTGACCATGATCGACGATTTGGAGAAAGCCGGGTTGGTGGAACGGCGCTTGAACCCCCAGGACCGCCGGGCCCATTCGATCCAGGTGACTGAAAAGGGGAAGGCCCTCTTGCCTGAACTCAACCGCTTGGGCCTGTCGGCGGAAAAGAGGTTTTTGGCCGTCCTGTCGGCCAAGGAACAAAAGGACCTGGCCCACATATTAAAAAAGCTGCTCGCCGCCCATTACACCGGCGCGGCGAATTTCGGATTGAAGAAAAGCGAGGTATGAGGATGAGCAAGACCATTCAAAAAACCGCGGCGCTGGCCCTGGCCTTGGCCGCCGGGGCGGTGTCGGGCTTTGCCCGGGCCGAAGGGCTCAGCGCGGCCCCGCCGGTGACGGTGACGGCCTCGCCCCTCGCGGGCGGCGCGGCCCCGGGCGCCGGCGCCGGGTTGGGAACGCCTTCGCTCCAGGTGGGCGGCCTGGTGCCGGGCGGCTTGACCTTGGACCAAGCCTTGCAGGAAGCGGTGAGCCAATCGCCGGTTTACCGCCAGGCCCAGGACAACGAGCGCGCGGCTTCCTGGGGCCAGGTGGGGGCCTTTTCGGACGGCTTTCTTCCCCATGTGAGCGTCAGCGGCCGCCATTTGTTCGACGAGCGTTATACCTACCTCAACGTGGCTTTCGCGCCCCCGCCCAGCGCCCCTTTTCTTTTCCCGGGAATCACGCCCGACACGAGCCTGAGCCTCGACGCCACTTTTGACGTCTTTGACGGGTTCAAGAACGTCCACAAGCTGGACGCCGCCAATAACAGCCATGAGGCGGCCCGGATCCAGTCGGATTGGACCCTTTTCCAACTGCAGCAAAAAATCCGGCTCTTGTTTTACGAGGCCATCGCGGCGCAGGAATTGTCCGACATGGCCGACCAAAACGTGAAGACCCTGACGGACCACCTGCGCATCGTCACGGACCAGCTGGAAAACGGGCAGGCCACCAAGTACGACTCGCTGCGGGTCAAGGTGCAGCTCGACGAGGCCCAATCCGACCAAATCTCGGCCCATGACCAAGTGGTCTTGGCCCGGGAAAACCTGGCCCAGGTCATGGGCCTGAAGGCCGATGACCGGCCCTTGAGCGGCGTCCTGCCGGTTTTGGACGCGGATAAAATTTTACGGGCGGCGGGCGACCTGGATTTCCAGCAAAGGCCCGATTTGAAGGTGGCCGAGCTTCAGGCCAAGGCCGCCGAGGACCAAAGCGCGGCCAGCGCGGCTTCCTTCCTCGTCCCCAGCGTGGCCTTGGTGGGGGAATACCAGTGGTACAACAGCCCGGATTATTTGGGGTCGATTGTCCACACCGACAACTTCAACCACGCTTATTACCTGGGAGCCGCGGCGTCCTGGAACTTATTTGACGGGGCCTCCGCGCTGGCGAGGGCCAACGAGGACGGGGAAAAAGCCAAGGGCGCGCGGGACGCTTTCGAGGCGGCCCGGGTGGAAGCGCCTTATGACTTCGACTTGTGGAAGCGCCGGTTGGTTTCCAACGTGGCGATTTATAAGTCCAAGTTGACGGACGTGGACGAGGCCAAGGAAAGCGCCCGGTTGGCCACGGTGGGGTTTGAGGCCGGCACCCGCACCACGACCGATGTGTTGGACGCCGAGTTGGAGGAATACCGCGCGGCGGAAGGGCTGGTGCAGGCCCAAGTGAATTCGTTCGAAGCTTTAATTAACCTTGAACTGTCGGTGGGAAAGAGGATCGAAAATGAGTAAGACGACTGCCGCGACGGCCGCCCCTGCGGGGGCCAAAAACGACAAGAAAGCCAAAATCCTGCGGGGCCTGCTCGCGCTGGGCCTGCTGGTGGCCCTTTATTTCACCTACCAGACCTACCGCTACGAGGGCACGGACGACGCCTATGTGCAGGCCCACGCGGTCATGCTGGCGCCCCGCATCGGCGGCGCCGTGGTGAAGGTGCTGGTCAAGGAGAACGAGAAGGTGAAGGCCGGTCAGGTGCTGGCCCAGTTGGACGACCAGGATTATTCCACCTCCTACAACCAAGCCATCGCGGACCAGGCCTCCGTGCAGGCGGATTTGGAGCAGGCGGCCCAGGACTACCAACGCTACACCAAGCTTTACCAGGACCAGGCCATCTCCAAGTCCGATTATGACGCGGCCCTGGCCAAATACCGCAACCTGACCTCGCGCCTCAAGGCCGACCAAGCCAAGGCCGACCAGGCCAAACTCAACCTCAGTTACACCCAGATCGTCGCCCCCGAGGACGGCACCATCGCCAAGAAGTCGGTGGAAGTGGGCATGGTGGTTCCCGCGGGCCAAGCCTTGTTCGGGTTCGTGAGCTCGGGCGAGCGTTGGGTCGAGGCCAATTTCAAGGAAACCCAATTGTCGCGCATCAAGCCCGGCCAGAAAGTTCTGGTGGACGTGGACGCGATCAAGGGCAAGTCCTTCGAGGGCGTGGTGGACAGCATCGGCTCGGCCACGGGCTCGACCTTCACCCTGCTTCCCCCGGACAATTCCACCGGCAACTTCACCAAGGTGGTTCAGCGCGTGCCGGTCAAGATCGAGCTTCAAAACCTCTCGGCGGACGACATCGACCGCCTGGCCGCGGGGCTTTCGGCGGTCATCAAGGTGCAGGTGCACTAAGACGGGCTTTCCCGTCGCTTGGGCAGACTTAAAGGACTTGATTTATGGAAGCTACCGCTAAAGCCGCCCCCGCGGCGGCCGCCCCGGGCATCAGCCGGGCCGGCCTCATGCTCATCCTGACCGCGGGCATCGCCTCGCTCTTGGAGATCGTGGACACCTCCATCGTGAACGTGGCCATTCCCACCATGATGGGCAACCTGGGCGCCACGCTGGACGACATCGGTTGGGTGGTGACGGGCTACATCATCTCCAACGCCGTGGTCTTGCCCATCTCGGGCTGGCTGGGCCTGCGTTTCGGCCGCCGCAAGTACTACACCACCTGCATCGTGCTTTTCGTGCTGGCCTCGGTGGCCTGCGGCCTGGCGCCCGACCTTTACAGCCTCATCTTCTTCCGGGTCATCCAAGGCGCGGCGGGCGGGGCCTTGCTTCCCACCTCCCAGGCGCTCATCCAGGAAGCCTTTCCCGGGCGTTCGGGTTTTGGCAGCGCCCTTTACGGGATGGTGGTCATCATCGGCCCCACGATCGGCCCCCCGCTGGGGGGATTCTTGACCGACCATTTCGGCTGGCGCATGATCTTCAACATCAATATCCCCTTCGGCATCCTGGCCGCCTTCCTGTCCTTGGCCTACGTGAAGGACTACCAGGTGGAGCAGGAGCACGCCGCCGCCCACCACAAGGCCCGCACGGCCCCGGTGGACATTTTGGGTTTGACGCTGCTCATCGTGGGCATCGCCGCCCTGCAGTATGTCCTGGAACGCGGCCAAACCGACGACTGGTTCTCCAATCCGGTCATCCTGACCCTCTCGATCGTGGCGGGAATCTGCCTGCCGGGTTTCGTCTGGTGGGAGCTCACCCATGAGCACCCCATTTTGGACCTGCGGCTCTACAAGAACCCGGCGCTGCTCAACGGCACCATCCTGATGGGCGCTGTGGGCTTCATGCTCTACAGCCTGATCTTTTTCGTGCCCATCTTCGCCAGCAACATTTTGGGGTTGGATTCGGGCCAGACGGGGAACCTCTTCGTGCCGGCGGCCCTGCTGGCGGGCTTCATGATGCCGGTCATCGGAAGCCAGTTCTCGAAGTACGATCCGCGCGTTTTCATGTTCTTCGGGTTGGTCTCCATCGAGTCCTGCCTGCTTTACCTGGGGCATTTCACGCCCCAGTCTTCCTACCAGGACTTGGTCAATTCCCAGCTCATCCGGGGATTGGGCATGCCTTTCCTTTTCATCCCGGTGAACGCCTTGGTCTTGGGCCAATTCAAGGGGCCGGCCTTGGGTCAGGCCGCCGGCATCATGAACCTGTCGCGCCAATTGGGCGGGTCCATCGGCATCGCTTTTTTGGCCACCATGTTCAGCAAGTCCCAGGACGTGGCCTATGACCACCTGCGCCAATACATCAGCCCCTTGGCCATGGGCTATAGCCAGTGGGCGCAAAGCGTCAAGGGCATGACTTATCGGTTCGCCGACACTTTGGGCATGAGCCACGCGGATAACTTGGTGGCCAAGGAAGCTTTCTTCAGGGTCAAGAAGCAGGCTTTCGTGCTGGGTTTTGACCACATGTGTTGGTTGATGGCGTTCCTTTTCCTGGTCACGCTGATTCCCATCCTCTACCTGAAGCGTCCGGCGGGTTGGGGCGCGCCGGGGGGCGGCGGGGCGGGGCACTAACCCAACTTCGCCAGCGCCCGATGAGGGCGCTGGCGCCGAAAAAGACGAAGTCCCAATACAATCGAGGGTGGGGATTCGTCTAAGCCAAAAGGGCGGGCCTTTGAAAGGGCTCGCCCTTTTGGCTTGGGGGGTGAAAAACAAAAAAGGCCCGGACCTTGGCGGGTCCGAGCCTTTAAAACCGAAAGGTTTGTTTAGACCCAGAGCGCCAGGATGCCGCCCATGAGCAAGAGGCCCACCAACTGGAAGCCCGCGTTGATGAAGAAAAGTTTCCAGGATTTCATCTCAAAGATCACGCCGTGGATCTGCACCGCGGCCACGAAACCCAGCCAGTTGAAAAAGGCCACGCAGAGTCCCATTTCGATCCCCTGGGCCGCCGAGTAACGGATGGCGTGGGCCAACACCCAGGCCATCACGAGGGTTGCCACGAACTCGATGGCCATGGCCAGGCCCCCCATGCCTTTTTTCATGTCTTTGGGCTTGAAGCCCATTTCCTTCATCCAGGCTTTTTGGAAAAGGGCGGAATACCACAGGCCCCCCAGGAGGAATTTCACCACGGCGGCGGCCAACACCACCCACAGGTTCAAATGCAGTTCTTGCATGACGGCTCCTTCAAAAAGGATAACGGCAAGGGCATCCTAGCCCCTGGGGGGGACTTGTCAATTTGGACCTGGGTTCATTTTGGAAAAGAGGGGATTTAAAAGGAGTTTGACGCCGGGGAAAAAGTTAAAACATCAAGGCCAGGTAGGTGACCGCCAAGGCGGCGGCCAAGGAATAGGCCAGGATCTCCAGGGACTTTTCCCGGTCGAGCCGCCGGGCTTCCCCGTCGGTGACCGATTGGGTGGCGCCCGCGGCGTATTTCAGGTTGAAAAGTCCCCGCATCCCGTAGTTCACGCAAAAACCCGCCAGGTCCTGGAAGAAACCCACCGCGCCGATGAAGGCGGGGATGAAAAGGATCAAACGCAGGCTGTAGGGGGCGTGGGTCAAGTCGAAAGCCAGGAAAAGCGCGATGAAAAACCCCACGCAAACATAGCCCAGGGTGCGGCGCAGGATCCGCTCCTGGGGGCCGATGTTGCAGGCGCCGGGGACATAGTCGGGAGTTTCCATGGGCCTATCTTAAAAAGGGCGGGCGGATCGAAGCAAGGTGAAGTTTTAGAAATCCAGGCTCGCCCCCGTGATTTTAAGGGTCGCAAGGCGCCGGCTAAAGTTTGAACCCCCGGCTCGCTTCATCAAGCCTTGCCATCTCATCCGGGGTGAGGCGCCAACCCAGCGCCCCCAGGTTTTCCTTGGCTTGGGCCGCGGTCTTGGCGCCCGGAATGGGCAGGGCGCCCTTGCCCAAGAGCCAATTGAGGGCCACTTGATTGGGCGTTTTTCCGCCCTGGGCCCGGCCGATTTCCCGCAACAAGGCGTTCAGCCCCTCCAAACTTCCCAATTGCCCGAAATAGAAGACCCTCCGAAGCCCCGGGGGCGGGTTTTGGCGGTTGTATTTGCCCGACAAGAGCCCCATCCCCAAAGGGCTGAAGGCGATCAGCCGGATGCCGCTCTTCTTGCATTCGTCCAGGACGCCGTTGAACTCGTTCTTGCGGCGCGCCAGGCTCAGCTGGACCTGGTTCGAGGCCAGGGGCACGCCGAATTTTCCCAAGGCGTCCTGGGCCCGGAGCATCTGGCTTCGGCTGTAATTGGAAACCCCCACCTCGGCGGCCAGGCCTTCCTTCACGGCCTGGGCCAAGGGTTCCATCCAAGCCTCGATGGAACGAAAGGGCATGGGGAAGTGGACTTGGTAGAGGTCCACCCGGGGAAGCCCCAGCCTTCTCAAGCTGGCCTTGAGGGACCCAAGCAGGTGGGAGGTGGAGACTTTCCAGGGATAGGGCATGAACTTGGTGGCGGTGTAAATTTTTTCCTTCGGCGCGGTTTTAAGGAAGCCGCCCAGGAAACTTTCCGATTTGCCGCCGCCATAGACCTCGGCGGTGTCGAAGAAGCGGACCCCCGCGGCCAAGTGGAGATCAAAAACGTCCTTCAGGTCCCCCGGGCCATAGCCTTTTCCATAGCCCCAGACGGCGCCGTCGCCCCAGGCCCAGGTGCCCACCCCCATTTCGACTTGGTCCAAGAATCCCATGCGGCCCCCCTTTTTATTTTTTCCGGCCCACGGGCCACAAGCCAAAGACCAGCATGGCAAAAAGCCCGCCCGCCAGGGTGCCCAGGAGCCGGTCCCGGGCCGCGGCTTCCTCGTTCATGCCGCCCAAGGTCACCATGAAAACCACGTAGGCGGTCAAGGCCAGGGCGAAGAGCGCGTAATTGACCGCGAAAAGCGTAAAGCAAAGCCAGGAAAAAAGCAGCACGAACAAAGCCAAGACCAGGGGATGGGGATGGAGCCACAGGCTCAAGGCGGTGGCAAAGCCCACGCCCAAAAAGGTTCCCGCCAGCCGGCCCAAGCCCCGGCCAAAAGTCTGGTCGAACTCGGGCCGCAGGATGATGAGGACCGTCAAGGGCACCCAATAGGCCCTTTGGAGGGAAAGAAAGCGCGACCCCAGGTCCGACAACCCCAGGGCCAGCGCGAGCCGCAGGGCGCCTTGAAAAAGCGGGGACGCGAAGGCGAGGTTGGCCTTAAAAGGCGCCAGGGTTTTCGAGAAAGACGGCGCCCCACCCCAGGCTCGGGGCCGGCCGCCCCGCCAAACCCGCAAGGATCCCTCGGCCCAAGCCAAGAGGGCCTGGACGAAGCCGCCCGAAAGCACCAAGAGGGAGCGGTGCAGCGCCGCGGGAAAATCCGAGGGGTAGCCCCCGGCGATGAGCAGCGCCAGGATGGCCTTGTTGCCTACAAAGGAAAGCGGAAGGTCCAGTTCGAACAAAAGCCCGCCGGCGAATCCCCACAGCGAGGCCAATCCCAGGGAAAGCCAAAGCCAATGGCCGGTCAGGGTGCCCAGGCAGGTGGAGAGGGCCATGGCCAGAGCGCCCAAGAGCAGGACGCCCGGATGGGTCTGCTTGTCTTTCTGGAAAGACCCCAGCCCCAAGGCCAAGGCGCCTGAGGCTCCGATGACGCCGTCGGTGAGGCGGCCGGCGGCAAAACCCGCGATTAAGGGAAAAGCCACGCCCAACATGCCCCGCAATCCCCCCAAAGGGTCCCACTGGGACCAATCCGTTTTGAGGGTCAGGCGCGAGAAGCGGCCCCAAGGGTTGGGCAAAGGGACTTCCTTTAGAAGAGGTTCGAGGCATTGTAAAGGAAGGTTTGGGAAAAGCGAAAGGCCCGGCTTGGGATGGCCGGGCTCGAAGGATTTTAGAAGCTATAAAAATTCAGCGACATCCCGATGTCAAAGCCCGTGAAGTCCAAGGTGGCGGCCTTGATTCCGCTGGATCCCACGCTACCCGGATTGTCGATGTCCACCGTGTTGTCGGCGTATTTGACCAACTCCCAACGATTGCCGTCGGACAGGTCGCCCGTAAAGCCGCTGATTTTGGCGTAACGGCCGTGGGCGAAAATTGAGAGTCCCAAGGAGGGGGAAAGGGCGAAGTCCCGGCCCACGCCTACCTGGAATCCGAC
>DATKNU010000092.1:0-7960 GCA_035541195.1 bacterium | reverse complement strand
TTCAGGTGGTAAATGTCGTCCGCCAAGCCCCAAAGGGCCATCAGGGAGGCCGCCATCAAAACCACGAAATTCTTGTAAGGGAAATGGGACTGGTTGTTGTCGGAAAACTGGTCCAGGTTCAGGAGAAAAAAGACCGCCATCACGGTGAACAATGAGACGAAAATGGCCGGCCCGCCCAGGTAGGCGACCGGTTGCTTGTGGATCTTTCGATGGGCCGGATGGTCCACCAACCCCACATGATGGGCCAACGCCATGAAAAGGGGCGTCACCAAAAGGACGACCGCGAAACCCGAAACGAAAAGCACCCAGAGCTGGGCCGCGTTCATGGGTTACCCCTTGGTCTTGCTGGTGGTTTCGGGGCTTTTTTCCGGGGCATAGCGGTAATTGGAATAGCCGTACCCATAACCATAGCCGTACCCATAAAGGCCTCGCTTCAGGGGAACGTGGTTGAGGATCGTGCCCACCACCCGGGCGCCCACCCGACGCAAGTGTTCCAGGGATTGGCGCACGTTCGAGGCCCGGGTTTCATTGAATCGCGCCATCAGCACCACCCCGTCCAATAAGGTGGACAACACCACCGAATCCGTCACCGGCAAAACCGGGGCGCCGTCAAAAACCACGTAATCATACTCGTCCTTGAGTTCTTCAATGAGTTTCTTCAAGGCCGTGCTCCCCAGCAATTCGGCGGGATTCGGGGGCGCGACCGTATTGGGCAAGAGGTCCAGGAATTCGACCCCCGAAGGGCGGACCATCTCATGCCAGGCCTTTTGCCCGGTCAAGGCCAGGGGCAAACCGCTTTCGATGCCGTTTTCCAAGCCAAAGACCTTTCGCACGGAAGACTTCCTCAGGTCCGAATCGATCAAGAGGGTCTTTTTTCCCGATTGGGCCAGGGTGATCGCCAAATTCGCGTTCACCAGGGTCTTGCCTTCTTCCGGGCCCGGCGAAAGCACCGCCAAAACCTTCAAGGGCTTGTCGGCCTGGGAAAGCGTCAGGTTGGTGCGAAGGACCTTGAAGCTTTCCCGGTAAAAGGAATGTTGGAAGACCGCGTTATTGATCAGGTACTTGGGGTTGAATTTTTCCGCCGGGCTTGGCGGCTGCAAACTCTCGGGATAGTCTTCCCTAAAATCCGGCACGATGGCGTAGTTGGGCAGGCCGGTCACCCGCTTGAGCTGCTCTTCTTCCTTCACCCGGTCCTGGATCCGTTCCATGAGAAAAGCCGCTTGGAGCCCGAGGGCCAACCCCAACAAGAGCGCCAAAAGCACGGCGCGGGTTTTTTGGGGGCTGATGGGGCGCTCGGGTTTCACCGCCGCGTCCACCACCACAATGCCCGCGTCGTCCACCGTCTCTTCCAGGCGGGCCTGCTGCAGGTTTTCCAGGATCTGGGCGTAAAGCAGTTGGTCGGTTTTGGACTCCTCATTCAGCTGCAACGAGGGGTTGTTCAGGCGCTTATGGATCTGGTCCGCCTGTTGCTCCAGGAACTCGCGCTTGGACCGGGCGCTTTCGTGGGACAGGTCCAAATTCAACCCGATGAAGCACTGGGCCCACGCGTTGGCCAAGTCCGCCGCCAATTGGGGGTCGTTGGATTTGGCCGTCACCGAAATAATGTTGGTCTTCAAGACATTCGAGATCGTGACCATGCCCATCAAGGTGCGGACCATCTGTTGATTGGTCATTCCCCGGAAATCAGGCATTTGGCCCATGCCCAACCGGGAGGCGGTATTTTCCGCCACCGTGGCGGATTTGCAGATTTGCACATAGGTATCCACCGGGTCGCCCGAGCCGGATTCCGGCACCAATTGGCGCAACATGCCCTGGGCGGTTTGGGACGCGTCGGGCACTTTCACCGTGGTGGTGGCTTGGTAGGTCTTGGGCCAAAAGAAGGCGTAGAGGAGCGCCAGCGCCACAAACCCGGCCGTCACATACCCAATGAGGCGGGCATGGGAAAAGGCCACCCGCATCAAATCGCGCAGGTTGAGTTCTTCATCCAAGACCGAAGGGGCGGTTTCCGGGTGGGGGGCCATGTTCAATGCCTCAGGTTGCTGAGTTCGACCGTGATGACCGCGGCGCTGGCCAGGATGCTGGCCACAATGGCGATTTCACCGATGGAAGGCCAACCGCTGCGCTGGACCATCAAGGTGTCGCCCGGATAGAGGTAAGGTTCGGCGGCCACGGCGCCTTGCCCCGAAAAATAATCGTTCAGGTTCACTTTCGACTTCATGTCGTCATGTAAAAGAATGGTACCACCCAAATCCGAATCCGGTAGGGGCCCCCCCGCCTCCGCCAGGGCCGAAAGGAGCGTCGGTTGGCCCACGATTTGATAACGGCCCGGCTTGGCCACGTTGCCCAGCACGGAAACCCAATAAGTGTCGGACTCCTTGATGAGCACCGTCACTTTCCGGGGTTTATCCAACTTGACGGCCAAAAGGTCGCTCGCTTGGACGGGGGTCAGCCCCCCCAAATGGACCCGCCCCAAAAAGGGGAAAACAATCACGCCGTCCGAATCCACTTGGTAGTCCGTGGGCAGGGCGCTTCCCCCATCCGCCGCTTCCACCGTACCGCCATTTTCGCCGTAAACACGGATATCCAAAAGGTCCCCCGGACCGATGGTCATTTTGGGATATTCGTTGGAAGAGCTGGAAGCGGCAACCGTCGGCCTGGGCTTCGGTTGGACTTGGCCCGCCACCGCCGCCAGGGGCGACAGGGCCAGCCAAAGGGCCATCGCCCCGGCCAAGCGGCTAAAAAAAGGATGGGGGGACAAGTTAGTTCCCCAGGCTTCCCGGTTGGATCACCTCGCCGGTGACTTCATCGATGGGCGGCAGGCCCTTTTCCTTGCGCCACTCGCGGTATTCCTCGTGGGAAACCTGCGCCCCGCGCCAGCGCATATATTCGGCCGTCCAGGCGTTGATGCGGGCCCGCTGCATCTTGGCCTTGGAGACGCCTTGCGGGATGACCAGCTTGGTGCCGGGCTTGAGGATCAAGGGATCCGACAGGCGCGAGAAATTGGCGTCCACGAGCAGGGGGTAAAGTTCCGGGTCGCCGTAGACGTCGGGCCGGGCCGCGATGTCCCAAAGCGAGTCGGACTGGAAGGTCAGGCTGTCCTTGGCGCCGCCGATCGAGGAATCATCCGACTCGGCGGGTTCCAGGCGGTATTGGACGTTCTCGATTTGGGGGATCTGGAAGGTGTCGGCGGCGTTCTTGTACTCGGGCGTCTTGGCCTTCAAATGGGCGTCGGCCACCATCTGGTCGGTCAAGTGCTGGGGGATGATCAACTGCATGCCCGGGGGCAGGATCAGGGGCTTGGACTTGTCCTTGAAGTTGGCGTCGATGATGGCCGGGTAAAGGCTGCGGTCGCCATACTCGTTTTGGGCGATGTCCTGGATCGATTGGACTTCCTGGTCGGTTTCGGTGATGGTCACGGGCTGCATGACCGTCACGCCGCCGCCCGCCCAAATCATCTTGTCCGAGTTCTTGAAGGGGCTCTGGACGAAAAAGGCCACGCCCGCGTGCAGGTTGACGGCTTGCAGGGGCGCGGTGGTGGGATCGAAGAACTCATAGGTGCCCCCGAAATCCAGCGCCCATTGGGGAAGGACGAAATAGCGGAAGCCCAGACCCGCGGAAAAATGCTTCTGGTTGGGCCAAAGCCGGGGGTGGGCCGTCCCAAAGGGGTTGATGCCGTAGCTGCCTAACAAATAAGGGGAAAAAGTTCCGGAGAAAGGCATGAGCCGCGCCACCGCGTCCAGGGTGCTGGCCCCTTCCCCCGTGGCCGTCAAACCAAAATAGCTGGTGTAACCGAACTCGCCGCCGACCGAAAGGAAATCCACCGGCTCCAGCTCAAACAAAACCGTTCCGCCCCATCCATTGTGGGCGAAGCCGGTATTGGTGCCGTCGAAATGGCGGGACAATTGCCCTTCACCCGTGATGGAAAAATTCACGTCCGCCCGGGCGGGCGCCGATAAAAAAATCGCGCCGGCTAAAAGCGCGGCCCCCCAAATCAAGGATTTGAATGTGGTCATGGTGTCGTATATCCCCCCAAATTGAATGAGGTTAAATGTTAACATTTTGATTGAAAAAGTGGGGTTAAACCTTAAAAACCAGGGTTTGAAAGGGATCCGCCGAAGTTACATAAACATGCCAACAAGGGTCTTTTGGGCAATTTTTACCCACCCGGGGACCTAAGCGGTTTCAACGACCGTTCGGTCGGGCGTGAAATCAGGCTAAAAATGTTTTAAAGCGCCCCGCCCCAGGAACGGCGCTCGAGCTATTTGTGGACCAGGGGATCCCGCCATCCCGCTTCCTGGAAGCCCTTGGCCCTGAGCAGGCAGGAGTCACAGCGGCCGCAGGGGCGGCCCTTGGGCAGCGGGTCGTAACAAGAATGGGTCAATCCGTAATTGACCTTCAGCTTGCGGCCCGTGCGGATGATCTCGGCCTTGCTCATGCGGATCAGCGGCGTGTGGATCTTGAAGCGCCACTTCCCTTCCACGCCTTTTTGGGTGGCGAGCTTCGCCAGTTTCTCGAAGGCCCGCACGAACTCGGGGCGGCAATCCGGATAGCCGCTGTAGTCCAAGGCGTTCACGCCGATGAACAAATCCTCGGCGCCCAACACCTCGGCCCAGGCCAGGCCCAGGGAGAGAAAAACCGTGTTGCGGGCCGGCACGTAGGTGGGGGGAATGGCGCCCGACATTTCCTGGAGGCTCCTGGACTTGGGCACCTTGATTTTTTTATCCGTCAGGGCCGATCCGCCGAAGGCCGTCAGGGGCACCTTGAGTTCCAGGTGCTTTTGGACGCCATAAGCCTTGGCCACCCGCCGGGCGGCTTGAAGCTCGGCCAAGTGCCTCTGCCCGTAATGAAGGGTCAAGCCGTAAAGCTCGAAGCCCTGGTACTTGGCGATGGCCAGGCAAGTGGTGGAATCCAGCCCGCCCGAGACCAGCACGACCGCTTTTTTCAAACCCATTCGTTTCCCCATTGCCGTCCCCTTAGAACCCGCAAAAGACGCGGGCATATTCGGCCGGTTCCGAAGGCCGGTAAGGCGCCTCAACCGCCAAGAGGGCGTCCCAGTTTTCCCAAGTGCTCCTCAAAACCGAAACCAAGGACTCCACCGAGCCGTCCTTGAAAAGCACCGCCTTGGCGTATTTCCCCGCCGCCCATCCCAAACAGCCGTAATCGGAGGCGATGACGACCTTGTTGAGGAAGGCGGCCTGCTGGAACACGTTCGAAGGGCCCACATGGCCCCGATAAGGAAGACAGACCACGTCGATGCGGGCCAATTGGGCCTTGTAGTCCTCGGCGCTGAGGTATTCGTTTTGGAACAGGATCCGGTCCCCGCCCAAAAGGGCCCGCAGCTGCTCGATCCGGCGGACAAGGTCCCCATGCACCGCCTCGCCCGCCAACAAGAGGCAGGCCTCCCGGGGCAAGTCGGCCTTCGCGAAGGCTTCCACCAGCAGGTCGACGCCCTTGCGGCGGTCCAAAACGCCCGTGACCCCGAAGATCCTTTTTTCCCCGGGGCCGCGGCGGGGCTGGGGGGTCGGCTTCAAGTCCAGCGTCAGCATGGGGTCGGGCACGGCCCGAAGATGGATTCCCCGCGCGCGCCGCATTTCTTCCACCGCGTAATCGTCATGGTAAAAAGCCGTGAAAGGCCCCCAGCGTTGGAGCCCGAACCTTATCTCCGCGGCCAGTTTCTTGGCGAAGGGCAGTTTCGGATAAGCCGCATCCAGCCGCAAAATCCCGAAACGGGCCTTGAAACCCCAAAGCCTGAAACCCAGCCATCCCCCGAGCCCGACCGCGGAATCCAGCCGGTCCGCGGTGGGCACCAGGACCTGTTCCACATCCAATCCCCTCAGGCCCGACAGCGCGGACATGAATTTGCGCCAACGCACGAAAAGGCTTCCCGAGCGCCGGGACGCGTAAACCCTCAGCTCGAAGGAACCCTCCAGCGGCCTCAAATAAATGCCGTAGGGTTTGGAATCCAGCACCCTTTGGGAAGTGACCAGCCAGGGCTTTTGGCCGGTCTTTTCCAGGACGTGGCGGATCAGGATCTCGACCAGCGCCAGCCGGTGCCCGTCCGGGTCGTCCTCCACGATGGCGATTCGTCCTGGGGGCGTCATGGCCTCAACGTCCTTTCGTCTCGTCCGGCCAAATGACCTTGTGCATTTGCAGTTGGAAGCGCGCGGGCAGGCGGTCGGCGATGATCCATTCGGCCAAATCCTTGGCGGCCAGGCTTTTGTGTACCGCGGAAAAAAGCAGGGTGAAGCGGCCCGCGAGGGAGCGCTTTTCGATCACGGCCTTGGCGTAGTCATAATCCGCCCGGTCCTTGATCACGAACTTGATCTCGTCCTGGCCGGGGACCAGGTGGTCCAAGTTGCCCCAGAGGTTGCGGCCTTCCTCGCCCGAGCCCGGGCATTTGACGTCCAAAATCTTGACCACTGGCTTCGGCACCCGCTCCACCCCCACCGCCCCGCTGGTTTCCAAAAGCACCCGGAACCCCTCCCCCACCAGGCGCGCCAAAAGTTCGAAGGCCCCTTCTTGGGCCAGGGGCTCGCCGCCGGTCAACTCAACCAAGGGGACGCCGTAGGAACGCACCTTCTCCAGGACCTGGTCCAGCCCCATTTCATCGCCCTGGTAAAAGGCGTAAGCCGTGTCGCACCAAACGCAACGCAAGGGGCATCCCGTCAGGCGCACGAAGACGCAGGGCACCCCCGCGTAGGTGGATTCGCCCTGCAGGGACAGGTAGATCTCGTTGACCTTGAGCGCGGGGGCAAGGAGGGGCTCGGTTACCATGCGGTTATTATCTTTCCATTCCAAAATAAAATCGACCCGGGACGGGAGGGTAAATATTGAACCCGACCCGCCGAAGGCTTATGGTGCCAACAGCCGTCATCCACAACCAGGAGGATTTTATGGGCATCGCGCTGTTGGCGGGTAGGATTCTTTACGCTTATCTTTTCATCATGAGCGGCTTGGGCCACCTGACCCAGCCCAAGATGATGGCCGGTTACGCGGCCTCCAAGGGCGTGCCGGCCCCCGGGGCGCTGGTCTTGGCTTCCGGGGCGCTGGAAATCGTGGGGGGCCTCTTGATCGCCTTCGGCTACCAGGCCCAATGGGGCGCCTGGATGATCGTGGCCTTCCTGGTCCCGGTCACCCTGATGATGCACGCCTTCTGGACCGTGGCCGACCCGGCCGCCAAGATGCACGAGATGGTGAACTTCAACAAGAACCTGGCGCTCTTGGGCGCCGCGCTCGTGATCGCTTATTTCGGCTCGGGGCCCTACAGCCTGCAGCACCCGGACGCCCTGGATTTCCTCAAGCATTGACGCAAGGCGCCGGAAACAAAAAAAGGCCCCTTCGAGGGGCCTTTTTTATTTCGTAAACCGCGGGGAAACTTAAAGCCCGCTTAAAAGGTCGGGGTGGGATCCACCCGGGTGGGCAAATCCGTGGGCACCACGGGCGAAATGCTTTTCGTGCATCCCCCCATCCAACCCATTCCCAAGACCAAAAGGCCCAGGAACAAGATCACCATCCACCGGATCCTCATGCCGCTCTCCCGCTTGGAATAACCACGGGATTCCATGGAGCATTTTCAGTGCCAAAAGCCCAGGCCCAATAAAAAGGGCTTTTTTGGGAAACCGGAGGCGGAAAAAGGGGGCCCTTCACCGTCAAATAACGGACAAACCGACATTTTGGGGGCCTGGATTTTCCCTGGTGTCTTGACGCCCGAGCCCTTACCATTCCTGGAACTTCACCCTCTTCAAAGGCGGCGCCCATGTCCCTCTGGCAAAAAATACTCCAAACCCTGGGACTTCAAAAACGCGCTCAGAGTCCCCGCGCTTCCAAGGACCGCCGTTCAGGGGACCGCCGCTGGTCGGAAAACCCCTCGCTTAAAAAAGAGCCCCGGCGCAAGAAGGAAAGGCGCAAGAAAAGCCGCCGGGCCTGAGCTTCCCTCAAGGCGCCGGCGCCGCTTCCACCA
>DATKNU010000091.1:0-13390 GCA_035541195.1 bacterium | reverse complement strand
GAGGGCTTTTTGGCCGGGAATCATGTTGGGGAGCGAGGCTTTACCCCAATCCAGGATCAAGTAATCAAAAAAAGGCGCCAGGATTTCCAGCGCGCGGGACGGCCCTTCGGGATGTTGATGGGGAATGAGGGGGATATAACGCAATCCGCTCTCAAAAGCCGCGAAAAAATGCTCGATGGTTTCATCCTGGAGGTGATCGGCGTAGGGCAGGAGCTGGTGCAGGGCGCGGGGAGGGGCCGAAACCGCCGGAAACCAGGGGGGATTCGCGCCGGAAGCGCCGATGTCGATGAGGGCGCAACGGCTTGATTCTTGTAAGGAAAAATAATGGCCGATTAAAAGGGCGAAGCTGGAGGCGCCGGATTTAGGTTGAACGCCGAAAACCGAGAGTGTTTTTGCGGCGCGCTTCAAGGCTCGTCCCAGACGTAAACTTCCCAAAAGCCGTTTCCATCAGCGGTTTCGTGGTAAGTCGCCGTTCGGACGATCCCCTCATCGTTTTGAAACACGAATTCATATAGGGTCTCTTGATTGTGGCCGGACAAGACGAAATTCTGTTCTTTTTTATATTGAAGCACCCGTCCCCAAGCGGGGGGGATCAGCGGTTTGTGGATTTCCAATACCTTGGAACTGTTATAGGCGCCGGGGGCTGAGTTCGCGTTGGAGTCGGTGGGGGTGGGGGTCAAACTGGCGGCCAAGGCTGGGGAAACGAGCAGGACCATCAACCCAAAAATCGCCCAGGTGCCAATCCATCCCTGGCGCCGGGGCATGTCCATGTTCGTTACAAGCTGGGGGCCACGGCCCCGGCGGCTTCGGCGGGATTGCCGAAAGTGTCCGAATAGGGGTCATAGGCCGAGATGGCGAACAGACGCCCCAGGGTCAAGTCGGTATCCGTAACCGCGGGCGCGGTGGCGGCGGCGGGGGTCGTGGCGCCCGCGTCGGGAGCGCCCGGCAAGGGCGGCGGGGGCGGCGCGGAGCCGGCCGGAGTCGAATTGTTAATGAGGGCCGTGTCCGAGTTGTCGCTGTCCAGATTGAAGGTTTTGGCCGTGTATTGGGGTTTCAGGTTGCGCACGTCCGAGTACATGTCCATGAACCGATAAAGCATGTCACTTTTCCAATCGTAAAACATGCGGTCGCAGATGACTTTGGAAAAGGCCTTCTTATCGTTTTTGGTAAAGTACGAGAAGAAGTCGGCGGGATGCCCCAGGCGGTTCGGCGCGGCCTTCTCGTCGACCCAAATGATGGTGAGGGGACGGCTCAGCATCCCGTCCAATTTCTTCTTGGCGTCCGCGACTTCCGCGGATTTGGGGTCGATCTTTAAAAGGGCGCGGTACAAGCCGAAGGCCAACTTGAAGTCGATGCGCTTGATCCTTTTCCCGACCGGGACACTTTCCTTCCAGATGGGCTCGTTCTTGTCGTCGGTTCCGTCTTGGTAACGCCAATAATCCCAATCGGTTTGAAGGTTGGTGATTTGGGAGATGAGGTTGGTGCAGAAATTGGTCAACATGCCGTTTTTAACCACGCTGGATTTAGGATAACCGCCCGCCAGCATGTTGGCGGCCTTGACGCAATTGTTCAAATCGCCCAAGCGCAGATAGCATTGGCTGAGAAAGTAAAGTGAGTTGGCCTTTTGCTCCGAATCGGTCCCGTTTAAAACCACGTATAAGTAATACTGTTTGGCTTGGGTGAGGTTGTTGGCGGCGAAAAGGCTGTAGGCATATTGGTAGGCCGCGTCGACGGAGGGGGCGGCTTTCGCATAAGCGGGGAAGAGGGCGGCGAGGAGAAAAAGACAGGCGGCGAAAAATTGTTTTTTCATGGCATTTATCTTAAAGCAATTGCATTTGACCCGTCAATTACTATATCTTTGAAAACCCAGGCAAAATAAGGGTTTTTCACGGTTTGGGCCTTTGGGAAAAGAGGGAGAAAAGATGAAAAAAATTACCTTGGCTTTAGCCCTGGTCGCGGGGTTGTTCGCCGCCTCGGGCGTGGCCTGCCATCCCAAAGAAAAGTCCGGTTTACCGGTGGTGACGCTGACCATCGACGGCCATCCGGTGGAGGCGGAAGTCGCCAACCAGGAATCCACCCGCATGACGGGATTGATGTTCCGGCGCGAGATGGACAAGGATCACGGGATGATATTCGTGTTCGCGGACTCCCAGATCCGCGCCTTTTGGATGAAGAACACCTTCATCCCCCTGAGCATCGCTTATATGGACGACAAGGGCGTGATCTTGAACATCCTGGAGATGCCCCCCCAGACGGAGGACGCTTTTTATTCGGCGGGCCAGGCCAAGTACGCGCTGGAAATGAACACCGGATGGTACAAGAAAAACGGGGTCAAGGCCGGCGACCGGGTGGAAGGCCTGGCGGCGGCCCCGGCCGCGGCCCAGTAAACTCAACCATTGGTGTCGTCATTTTGGCCCACCAACGATGGCGTGACGAAAATCACCAACTCGGTTTGGGTTTGGCGGTTGTCCGTGAATTTGAACAGCTCGCCCAAGACCGGGATGTCGCTCAAAACGGGGATTCCGGAAGTCAATTTTTGGCTCTCGTCCTCGATTAAACCGGCGATGACCATGGTGCTGCCTCCCCGCATGTAAACGTTGGTTTCCACCCAACGGGTCCGCAGCGCCGGAATGACGGCGTTGTTCAACGAAATGCCATTCTGGGAATCAATCCCGCTGACTTCGGCCCTCAATGACGCCGCGATGTTCCCATCGGCGTCAAGGGTGGGTTTGATGTTCAGTTTCACGCCATAGGGCTTAAATTCCACGCTCGAGGCCCCCAAGCTGTTTTGGACGATGTAAGGGACCTCGCCCCCGGCCAAAAAGCTGGCCTCCTCGCCGCTGACGGCCAGAAGCTTGGGCTTGGCCAAAACCTTGGCCTTCCCGCGGTTGATCAACAGTTGCAAGGAGGCCGTGATGGCTTGCCGGTTGAGCGATCCGAAAGACAAAAGGGGCGGGAAGGCGTTTTCGCTGACGACCAGGCTGTTGGAAACCACCGGGCTGGCCGTGGAAGAAGAGGTGGCGGGGGCGATGGATCCCCAGCTCAAACCCGCTTCCAACGCGCTCTGGGATTGGATCTCCATGATCTCGACCCCAATCTCAATCATGGCTTTTTTGAGGTTGTGGGCGGTCACAATCACCGTTTGGCCGACTTGACGGCCGTCCGCGGAGAGGAAGGTGAGGGAGGTGCTGCCGACGGATTTGGCCGAGAGCAGGACCTCGTCGTTGCTGACGGTGGTGACGTCCACGACGGCGGGGTTGCCGATGGCGATCTTGTCCGCGCTCCCGACCCGAAGGAGTTTGGAGTCGCCGATGGTCAGGTGGATCGCGTCGGATTGGCCGAATGTCACGCGCGCCGGAAGGGCGAAAAGCAGCATCAGTAAAATTTTGAATCCCGTTTTATTGCCCCGTTTGGTCATTTTGCGCCCCCCTTATTACTTCCAGGCTTTTCCCGGGTTGTCTTGAAAAACTGCCGATTTTCGCCAGCCAATCGGAGTCGCTTTGCGGCGGGAGCGATAACGTTTCCTCGTCGCCCGGGGGACGGAGGATGAGCCGCAGCGGGTGCCGTTCCTCCAAAAAAGCCAGCATTTCAGCTTGTTGGGGAGTGACGGCCAGCGTGACGGTTTGATAGGCGCCGGCGGTGCCCGCGGACGGGGCCGCGCCGTTGGGGGCGGCGGGAATCGGGTTGGTTTGGGAGCCGGTGGCCAAAACCTGGACGTCTTGGAGGACCGTGGCCGTGATTTGTTTTTGATTCGTTTCAAGATGGGCCAGCACGTCCACCCGGTTGCCGGGATTCAGCAATCCGCCGACCCCCGTGATTTCATTCACCTCCAAAGTGAAGGCGCGAAAACCTTTGGGCAGCGTGATGGCCAGGTTGTTGTCGGGTAAACCCAGCTTGTTGGAGAGAACCTGTTCCCCGGCGGAAATGGGGACCAGCGTCACCAGCCCCTCGGATTCCCTCAGGTCCTGGATGGCGCTGGGGCTGATGTAGGCCCCGGGAATCTCGCGCTTTTCGACCTCGTCGGCGCGTAAGACCGATTGGGCGGGAATGAAGGTGGTGGCCACCAACACGCTCACGGGGGTGGTTTGTTTTTGGACGCGTTGAATTTGATCCATCAAGACCCAAAAGACGACGAGCCCCGCGAGGGCGCCGATTCCCAGGGCCAGGATGAATTTCTTGTTTTTCATGGGGTCTCCTTTTCAAGGGATAAATCGATCACCGCGATGGATGTTTGGCCGGATTGGAAGGCGGCCTGGGCCAAAAGCCGTGTCTTGTTTTTTTGAAGCAGGAAGGCGGTTTGGGATGAATCCTGGTAATAGGGGGTTGCTTGAAAACCTTGGCTTTGGACGACCGAATCGATGGTTTCTTGGAACGGCCGGGTGCCGGGGAGGATGAAGAAGGCCATCGCCAGCCCATCGATTCTTGATTGATAAATGGAGACGGCGCCGGCGGGAGGCCGGAGGGGAAAGCCCCACTGGGGGCGGGCCTGTTCGGGGCTCGGGGGGATGGGGGGCGTGTCACAGGCCCACCCATAAGTTTTATCCTCGCGGGGCGATTGCCAAAGGCCCAAAACGCGGAACAGGCCTTCGCGCTGGAAAAGTTTGAGCTGGAAGGAATCGGGGAAAGCGACGGAGGGGTTTTTGAATCCCAAGGCTTCGGGCGCCAAGTCCATCCCGCTGGCCACGGGTTTCCAGCCCTGCTTTCCATATTGGGCTTCAATCAAGGGGATCAGCCGATTCAAAGCGCCGTCATTCACCCAGAGATCGTGCCGCTGGGCCCGGCCGTTTATTCGCGTCTCAAAATGGCGGAGCATTTGGGGCTGGAACGACAGGGGCGCGAAAATGAGGGCTCGGGAAATGACCGCGCTGGAAAAGACGCACCAAAAAACCAAAGTGGCCCAAAACCAAGTTTTTTTCATGGTGGGGCCCCGAAGGGATACTTGAGCACGCACATTTGGGTCTCAACCCAGACGCCTTGCGGCAGGAGCCAAGAAGCCAGGGGCAGTCCTTTGAAGCGGATGCGCAGCACCCACCACTGGCCGCCATAATTGAGCAATCGGCCGGCGCTTTGGTTTAGGAATGACCCAAGGGGGCCCGGAAGCAGCCCCGCGGTTTTTTGGAAAGGGGCGAGGATTTCGGAGGTCGCCGGGACCGGGGTGATTTGGAATGAACCGGGGTCGAAGAACCGCTGATAGGTCCCCAACCCGGCCCAAAGGGCGTTGGAAAGCCCGGCGGTGGTCGGATCGGATAGAAAACCCCCGGCATATTGGCGGGCGGCTTGGCCGCAGGCATATTCGAAGGCGCAACGGGCGGATAAGAAAACGGCCATCTGCATCAAGCCCAGGATCAATCCGGTCAAAAGGGGGAGGACCAGGATCAGTTCGGACATGGCTTGGCCTTTTTCATCCCGCATTTAAAAGCCTCCCGGGAAGGCCGCGGGGGAAAAGAGGTTGGGGACGGCCGGTATTTTCCCGCTTTGAACCAGGCTTTGGAGGACGGTTTCGGGAACCAAAATTTCAGCGAGCCGCTCCGGCTTTAAATGGATCCGCCGGCTTTGATAGGCGGGGGCGGTCAGGTCCCAAGCAGCCAGTCCGGGTCCTTCGACGCTGATTTCGGCGATCGATTGGATGGGATTGGGGGAACCGTCGCCTGGGGGGAGGCTGGTGGGCAGTTGGGTATAAGCGATGAAGGTGTGGTCGGGGGGATCGGTTTTATCGGTGACATCCAACAGGATTCCCCGGAGCAAAGGGGCGATGGCCTTGAAGGATTGGGTGGCGGTCCGTAACCCGGATTTTTCGATATCGCTTTGGGCGGCCGCTTGGGCCTCCCGCTCGGCGTCCCCGAGGACGACCGGTTCCAGCTTGAGCAGTTTCCCGGAGCCCTCCAAGCCTTGTTTGACCCGGCGTTGGCCGGGATTGGTGGAGTTGGGGGCCAGTTCGGTGTCCTTTTCTTCGACGTAGTGGTAAGTGCCCGTTTTTTGGTCTTGGTATTGGTAATAGACCTTCTGGGATTCCGAATCCCCCTGGTCCTGGATAAATTGATCGGCGGTTCGAAAACGAAGGGACATGCTGGGGACCAAGGCGGTCCAGAGGGGGGAAGTGGTCTCGGAATTAAAAAGAAAAGCGGGCGACGGAGGCAGGGGAACTTGAAACGAAAGGGGGCCGCCGGGCTTAAACCAATTGTCGGAAAGGTTGTTTTTCCGGGCGACGGAAAGGCTCTCGGCGAAAATGAGCGAGGGGTAAAGGCCGGGGACGGAAAGGTTGATCCCGAAAAGCAGGCTTTGAAGTTTTTGGACCTTTTGCCTGAAATGCGGGTCGCTTTTGAGGGCGATGCCGGCCAAGGCCCCGAAGCTGACGGCGCCGGCGGCGGCGACGGCCGCGGCAATGACGGTCAAATCCAAAATGGCGAAAGTCACCAGGAAAAGGTTGGTGAGGCGCACCCATTGAAGGCCGTTGGCATAGACCGCGCCCGCCGAGAGGGCGGTCAATTCGCACGCCCGGTTGGATCTTTCCTTGAGGCCGTAGAGGACGCCCGATTTATAAACGCCCACGAATAAAACGGCGAAGATGAAGCAGAAAAACAAGGTGGCCAACAAGACCTGCCCCTGGGGTTTCTCGGAGGATCGGCGCAAAAGATTCATCATAAGCCGCTCATTTCCGGCAGGGGAATGACGCCGTTCTCGTTCAAGGCGCGAACCTTGACGGTAAACCAGTGCACATAGGGGATGGGGGGCATGGAAGCGCCGAGGAGCGGGGGCGGGAGCTTCATCAGGGTGAAAAGGTCCGAGGTCAATCGGGCGTCCGGCACCGCGCGGTCCAAGACGGGAATCCATGGTTCCCCGAACAAGCCCTTCAAGAGCGGGATCCATATCACCATCGGATAGCGAAGGGTGACTTGAACTTCACCGGCGGTCTCCTCGATTTGGCACTGGGTCCCCAGGGCCATTTCGGCCAATTGGGGGTTGATCTTGGCGAGGGGCGTCAGCTGGTAAATGATGTCGAACCTCGGGTTGTATTGGCTCGGGGAAGGGGAAGCGGCGGCGTTTTGGCAAACGGTGACGGCGGCTTTTTGCACCGTGAAGAAAACAAGGGACATGTAACAAAGTTGGACGGCCCCCAAGAAGATCAAGAAGACCAATGGCGCGACCAAGACGAACTCCACGGCGGCTTGGCCGCGGCCTTTTAAGCCGCGGGGAACTTCCAACCTCAGCGTCCCGCGCCGTTGATCCCGGAACCGACCGCGGCGTTGGTGGCGTTCGCCGCGGAGTTGAAGTTGGAGGCGGTGCTTTTCCCGAAAAATTTAATGGCCCCAATGGCGAAGACGGCGATGAGCGCCACGATGAGGATATATTCGGTCATTCCTTGGCCTTGCTGCCCTTCCAATAATTTCTTGAGACGCATGAGTTCCTCCGGTGGGTTAAAAAGGGAAGTGGATCATTTCGAATAACAGGCCCAAATAATTTTGTTCTTGTTTCGAAAAGAGCGCCGTGGTTCCGGCGAAGATCATCAAGACGAGCCCGACGAGAATCAAATATTCGGTCGAGGCTTGTCCCGAGGGGTGGAGCGTTGATGTTTTTGAAACCTTCGGACGCATGCGCAGGTTTTATCCAAAGCGCCGATATTCTTCAAGACAATAGTCGCAAAAAATGTACAAAGTTTTTTTAAAACGATTTTAATGCATAAAATATGTCTTTTAATTCGGCGCGGCGGAGGGCGGAGGGCGGCCGTCTTGGACATTCGGACGAAGGCGGAAGGCGCGGTTGCCGGGTAACTTTTAGCCCCGGTGGGCCGTCTATCCCCTTGGAAGGGCCCCGATTCCGGGCCCGGCGGCCTAAGGTTTTTCGGGTTTTTGCCGTTAGAAATAAGGAATCCGAACGTTAAAACAGCCCCCAAACCCTTGAAAAGGGCCGGGGGGCTGGTATAGTTGCCCGAACTTTCTACAAGGAACCCCCTGATTCATGAAATGTCCCCGTTGCGGTTTTAAAAACGACGCCAAAGCCAAGTTCTGCGCCGAGTGCGGGGCGGAGCTTTCCAACGAACGGGTGAGCGAGCAACAAGCCGGCGCGGCGGGTTTGATCGGCCAGGAAGTCCAGGTTCTTTTCTACAACGATTCCTTCACGGGCAAGATCGGCGGCATCGTCAGCCCGACGCCCGAACAAGTGGGCCGTTACAAGAACGGCGTGGTTCAGAAGGTGGTCATCCAAGCCGCCAATGCCGAGGACGAGACGGTGGGGACGGTGCTGACCTTCATCAAGCAGAGCAAGGAATACCTGGGCGAGGATTACAACGAGAACGCCTTCAAGGGTTTTTCCCACGCGGAATTGAAGAAGGAATACCTCAAGCTCTTCGAGCGCGTGCTGAAAATGAAGGCCCAAAGGGGCATCGGCGGTCCGCCGCCGCCCACGCCTTAACCGAAGCCGGCCGGACCCGTCCCATTTCGTTTTAAATTCCCCTTTTTGACGCCATATATATTGAAAAATATTGGACAGCCCTAGTCCCTATGTTAAACTACTGCGCCTTTACCGAAGGGTTGATAAAACCTTGTGTTTCCTCGGTTTTCGACCGGGGTTCTTTTTTTTAGGGGCTGGGCGACCAAATACCGGCCGCTTTTAAGCGGCGAGGAGAAGACCTTTGCTGAATTTCCTTTTAGGTTTATTTTCAAGCGACGTGGCCATCGATTTGGGGACGGCCACGACCTTGGTCTACGTGAAGGGCCGCGGGATCGTCCTGCAAGAGCCCTCCCTGGTGGTCGTGCATAAGGCCACCAACCAAATTCTGGCGGTGGGCAACGAGGCCAAGACCATGCTGGGCCGCACGCCGGGCTCCATCGTTTCGATCCGCCCCATGAAGGACGGCGTCATCGCCGACTTCGAGATCACCGAGCGCATGTTGCGCCACTTCATTTCCCAGGTCCATAACCGCAAGTCCCTCATCCGCCCCCGCATCGTGGTGGCGATCCCCTCGGGTTGCACTGAGGTGGAGAAGCGCGCGGTGCGCGACAGCGCCGAGCAGGCGGGCGCCCGCGAAGTGTTCCTGGTGGAAGAACCCATGGCCGCGGCCATCGGGGCCGGCCTGCCCGTGGGCGAGGCCCAGGGCAACATGATCGTGGACATCGGCGGCGGGACCACCGAGGTGGCCGTCATTTCCCTGACCGACATCGTTTACGGCAAGTCCATCCGGGTGGCCGGGGACGAAATGGACGAGGCCATCATCAGCCACATCAAAAAGACCTACAACATCCTCATCGGCGAGCGCACGGCGGAGGACATCAAGATCCAGATCGGGTCGGCCTTCCCGCTGGAGCAGGAACTGCGCATGCAGATCAAGGGCCGCGACCTGGTGACGGGTTTGCCCAAGTCCATCGAACTGCGCTCGGAAGAGATCCGCGAGGCCTTGGAAGAGCCGCTCATCCCCATCATCGAGACCATCAAGATGACCTTGGAGCGTACGCCCCCCGAGCTGGCGGCGGACATCGTGGACCGGGGCATCATCCTGGCCGGCGGTTCCTCGCTCTTGAAGAACCTGGACGAGCGCCTGCGCGACGAGACCGGGGTTCCCGTCAACCTGGCGGACGACCCCTCGACGGCCGTGGCCATGGGCGCGGGCAAATTGCTCGACGAGTCCATCGACCTGCTCAAGCGCATCTCGGTCCTCGAAAAAGAATACAATTAATCCCAATCCGTCCCACCCGCGGTGAAGGTTTGAGGCGCCGTGCTTAAATTCCTGCTTAAAAACCGTTCCCGGATTTTGTTGGGCCTGCTCTTGGCCCTGGCGGTTTGGGTTTACGCCCACCGCCACGCGAGCCCCCTGCGGGAATCCGGCCCGGCCAAGAACCTCTCCTTGTCCCTTTGGCAACCCGTCCAAGACGCCGTGGGGCGCGTGCTGACTTTTCCCGAAGAGACCCTCAACGCCATCCAGGAACTCGGCCATTTGCGCCAGGAGGTCCTGCGCCTCCAACAGGACAACCAATCCCTGCGCCTGCAGATCGCCTCGGACCAATTGGTGGGCGAGGAACTCAAGCGCCTGCAGGCCGCCACGCAGATCAAGGCCTCCATGCCCCGCAAGGCCAAAATCGCCCGCATCATCGGCCATGACCCCAGCACCTGGAACAAGAGCTTCGTGATCGACCAGGGCAGCGACGACGGGGTGCTGGTGGATTCGCCCGTGGTGTCGGAGCAGGGGATCGTGGGCCGGGTCATCGAGACCACCGCCAAGTATTCCCGGGTGCTTTTGATTCTGGACCCCGACTCGGGCGTGGGCGCCATCGACGCCCGGTCCCGGGTGGCCGGTGTGGTGCTGGGCACGGGCCGCAACCGCTTGAAGCTGGACTATGTGGACATCGGCGAGGACGTCCAATCCGGCGATCCGGTGATTTCCTCGGGGATGGGCGGCATCTTTCCCAAGGGCTACGCCCTGGGGACGGTCTTCAGCAAAACCCAATCCGACAACGGCCTCTACACCCAAATCGAGGTGGTGCCGGCGGTGGACTTCGCGGTGCTGGACTATGTGTTCGTGCTGGAGCCCGTCAATGCCTATCCCTGAGCTTCCGGGGCGGATCCCATGAGAAACTACGCGCTTTTCCTTTGGGCCTTCGCCCTCTTTTTCCTGCAACAATCCTTCGCGTCCATTTGGAGCATCGACTTGGGGCTGATCTTCGTGTCATTGGTGGGTCTTCGGTCCAACCCCTTGAAGGCCGCCACGGTGGGCTTCGGCCTGGGATTGGCCCAGGACCTGCTTTCGGCGGGGTTCATCGGGCCCAACCTCTTGGCTAAAATCCTGGTCTCGCTGATTTCGGTGGCGGCCCAAGGCAAGATCTACCGGGAGCGCGTTTCCACGCAGTCCCTGCTCATCCTTTTCAACATCACCGTCCAGCAAGCCGTCATCTGGCTCCTGATGAAATGGGACGGCAAAGCCCCGGCCTTGGGCGACGCCCTTTGGGTGGCCCTGCCTTCCATTTTCCTGACCACCCTGGTGGGGGCCGTGGTTTGTTTCGGCGTGGTGCGGTTGCGCCGCCGGCGCTTCGACCCGGCGACGGCCTGACGCCATGGTGTTCAAGCGGGCCGGGGCCAAGTTCGGGCGTTCGCCCGAGAAGAAGATGAACCTGTTGCTGCTCATCATCTCGGCGGCCTTTTTTTGCATCTTCGTCCGGCTCTTCTACATCCAGATCCTCAACTACCCCTATTACCGGAACCTGTCGGACGTCAACAGCCTCCGGTTGATCCCCGAGAAGGCGCCCCGGGGCATCATTACGGACCGCAACGGCGAGATCTTGGCCACCAACCGCCCCACCTATTCGCTCTTCCTGGTGCCGGCCCAGGTCCAGGCCTATGGCCCCACGTTGGTGCGCTTGAGCCAGATCCTGGGGGAGCCGCTTTCCGACATGGAGCTCTTGGTGGAGAGCCGGCGTGAGACCCGCAAGTTCGAGCCCATCCGCCTGCGCACCCACTTGGACCCGAACCTCATCGCCCAAATCGAGGAGAACCGGGTCCACCTGCCCGGCATCTATATCCAGATGGAGCCCGAGCGCTATTACCCCCACGGGGAGTTGGCTTCCCACATCCTGGGTTACATCGGCGAGATCAGCGAGCAGGAACTGGCCCGCATGAAGGGCGACGGCTACAGCGAGGGCGACTGGATCGGCAAAAAGGGGGTGGAGCGCACCTACGACAACCTGCTGCGGGGCGAGAACGGGGGCGTGGAGGTTGAGGTGGACGCCTCGGGCGTGCAGCGCCGCACCCTGGACTACCGCAACCCCATCCAGGGCCAGACCCTGATGCTTTCCATCGACTACAAGGTGCAAAAGCTGGCCGAGGAGCTCATGGGCGACAACATCGGCGCGGTGTTGGTCACCGACCCCCAGACCGGCGAGATCTTGGCCATGGTCAGCAAGCCCAACTATGACCCCAATCTCTTCGTCAGCGGCATTTCCTTCAAGGACTGGAACAGGCTGGTCAAGGACAAGACCTTCCCCATGGAAAACCGCGCCATCCAGGGCCAGTATCCGCCGGGCTCCATCTTCAAGCTCATCACCACGCTGGCGGCCCTGGAAGACCACGTGATCGACTACAACAAGGTTTTCCTTTGCCGCGGCATTTTCTGGTACAAGACCTGGCCTTACCGTTGTTGGCGCACCTCGGGACACGGCTGGATCAACCTGCAAAGGGCCATCGTGGAATCCTGCGACATCTTCTTTTACCAGTTGGGGCTCCTGGTCAAGATCGACCAGATCTACCGGGTGGCCCGCATGATGGGACTGGGCAGCAAGACGGGCGTGGACCTGGATTCGGAAGTGGCGGGCCTGGTGCCCAATCCCCAGTGGAAAGAAAGCACCCAGCACCAGCCCTGGTTCCCCGGCAACACCATCCAAATGAGCATCGGGCAGGGCTATCTTTTGACCACGCCGCTGCAGATGCTCGACATGACTTCCTGCATCGCCAACAACGGCAAAATCTACAAGCCCCACCTGATCTACCGGGTGGTGGACCAAAAAACGGGCCGCACCATCTATGAACAGCCCTCCCAAATTTTGGGCGAGGCGACCCTCGCCCCGGAGCATTTGAAGTTCCTCCAGGACGCCATGGAAAAGGTCATCAGCGACGAGCGGGGCACGGGCAAGAAGGCCCGCATCCCGGGCGTGCGGGTGGCGGGCAAGACGGGGACTTCTGAAAACCCCCACGGGGACAACCACGCCTGGTTCACGGCCTACGCGCCCGCCGAGGACCCCAAGGTGGCGGTCATCGTGCTGGTGGAGAACGGCGGGGAAGGCGGCATCGTGTCCGCCCCCATCGCCCAAAGGCTCATGCAGGCTTCCTTGGGGATGGAAGTGAGCCCCTGGGCCACACCCACCGTGGGCCCCACCCCGGTGGAAAAACCCACGCCCATCATGGGGGTGGCGCCTTGAAAAACTACCTGAAGGGTTTGGATTGGCCCCTGGTCATCGAGGTCCTGCTGCTGACCTTGATCGGCCTTTTCGTGGTTTACTCGGCTACCTCGCGCAACGCCGACATTTCCCAACTGTGGAAAAGGCAGTTGGTGGGATTTTTCATCGCGCTTTTCGCCATGTGGCTTTTCTCGCGCATCGATTACCGGTTCTGGATCGAGGCCTCCTATATCTTCTACTGGCTTTCGATCTTCGCGCTGGTGATCGTGTTTTTCTGGGGCGGTTCCACCAACGGCGCCCAGCGCTGGATCCGCCTGGGCATCCTGTCCTTCCAACCCTCGGAGTTGGCGAAATTTTCCCTCATCCTCTTCCTGGCCCGCTACATCGGCAGCCGCAACGTGGAACTCTTCTACCTGAGGCGGCTTTTCTTCCTGTTGGTGGCCTTGGGGGTGCCGCTGGTGCTCATCTTGAAGCAACCCGACCTGGGGTCGGCCCTGCTCCTGGTCCCGGTT
>DATKNU010000090.1:0-7583 GCA_035541195.1 bacterium | reverse complement strand
CAGGGGAACGGTCGAAATCAGCGGCTCCAAAAACGCCACGCTTCCCGTCATGACGGCGGCGCTTTTGGCCTCCTCCCCCTCAACCCTCACCAACGTGCCGCACCTCAACGATATCAAGACCATGGCGGAAGTCTTGCGCCGCTTGGGCGCCAAGGTGACCCTGGAAAACCACACCCTCACCATCGACCCCGCGGGATTCGACAAGCATGAGGCCCCCTATGACCTGGTGAGCACCATGCGGGCTTCCATTTATTCCCTCGGCGCCTGCCTGGCCAAATTGGGCAAGGCCCGGGTGTCCCTGCCGGGGGGCTGCGCCATCGGGGCGCGCCCCATCGACATGCACCTTCGGGGCGTGGAAGAGCTGGGCGCCAAGGTCACCTTGGCCCATGGCTATGTGGAGGCCGAGGGGAGACTCAAAGGCGCGGTCATCCACTTGGCCGGGCCCCATGGGCCCAGTGTGGGGGCCACGGTGAACGTGCTCTTGGCCGCCACGGCCGCCGAAGGCACCACGGTCATTGAGTCCGCGGCCACCGAGCCTGAGATTGAGGACCTCGTTCATTTTCTAAAAGCCATGGGCGCCGATATCCAGGGCGGCGGCACCTCCCGCCTGGTCATCCAAGGCGGGAAGAAACTCTCGGGCGTGACCTACGCCATCATCCCCGACCGGGTGGAGGCGGGCACCTTCATGACCGCCGCCGCCATCACGGGCGGGGAAGTGACCCTGACGAAAGTAAACCCCACGCACTTGGCCGACGTGACCCGTTTGTTCAAGGTAGTGGGCGTGAAGGTTGAGGAAGGGAAAGACTGGATGAGGGTGACGGGAAGCGCGGCCTATAAACCGGCGGACGTCCGGGTGGCGCCCTATCCGGGTTTTCCCACGGACATGCAGGCCCAGGTCATGGCGCTGCTGGCCGTGGTGCCGGGTTTGAGCGTGATCACCGAGACCATCTGGGAAAACCGCTTCATGCATGTTTTCGAGTTGAACCGCATGGGCGCGGACATCAAAATTGAGGGAAACAACGCCCTGGTCAAGGGCGTGACGAAGCTGACCGGGGCGCCCGTGATGGCGTCGGATCTTCGGGCCAGCGCGGCGCTCATCCTGGCCGGCTTGGTGGCCGACGGCGAGACCCTGGTCCAGCGCATCTACCACCTGGACCGCGGCTATGAGCAAATCGAGAAGAAGCTTTCCGCCTTGGGCGCGGACATCCAACGAATCAACTAGGTGCTTATGCGAATCCTAAATTATTCCAGCGCGAAGGATCAAAAGGCCATCGGGAAACTCATGCGCCGGGAAGCGCTGGTTTCCATCCAGGGCGTGGGTTCGCGCTCGGCCCTCACCCGCAAGGTTTTCGGCAAGGCCCTCAGCCCTGAGCAGACGGTGGATCAAATCCTCAAGGCCGTGCGGGAAAAGGGCGATTCGGCGCTTTTCGCCTATACCCGGAAACTCGACGGTTTCGCCGCCTCAAGGTCCAATGTCCAAGTGTCCAAGGCCGAGATCCAAAAAGCCCTGAAGGCGGTTCCCCTGGTCCTGATGGAATCGCTGAGGACCGCCATCACCCAAATCCGCGCCTTCCATGAGAAAGAAAAACCGCGGGATTGGGTCGAAAAGGGCCCGCAGGTCAATTGGTGGCAACGCTGGACGGCCCTGGACCAGGTGGGCGTTTACGTCCCCGGCGGCCTCGCGGTTTACCCTTCGTCGGTGCTCATGAACGTGATCCCCGCCAAGGTGGCGGGAGTCCCCAAGATCGTCATGGTGACGCCGGTGAAAAAATCCGGCCAAGTGGACCCGGTCATCCTGGCGGCGGCCCATTTAGCGGGGGTGGACAAGATTTTCAAGATCGGCGGGGCCCAAGCCGTGGCGGCCCTGGCCTATGGCACCAAGACCGTCCCGGCGGTGGACAAGATCACGGGCCCGGGCAACCTCTTCGTGGCCCTGGCCAAGCGCAAGGTCTTCGGGCAGGTGGGCATCGACGGCTTCGCCGGACCCAGCGAAGTGCTCATCCTCAGCGATGGCACGGTTTCCCCCGCCTGGGTGGCGGCGGATATCCTGGCCCAGGCCGAGCATGATGAGATGGCCTCTTGCCTTTTGGTGACGACGTCGAAAAAACTCGCCTTGGAAGTTTCCAAGGAAGTGGAATTGCAGCTCGAGCTTTTGTCCCGCCGCCAAGTGGCGTCCGATTCGCTCAAAAGCCGGGGCGCCGTCCTCTTGGTGAAGACCAAAGCGCAGGCGCTGGAAGCCGCCAACCGTTTCGCCGCCGAACATTTGGAGATTTTGGCCCAAGACCCCAATCCCTGGTTCAAGGGCCTCAAGCACGCGGGGGCGGTTTTCGTGGGGCCCCTGTCGCCGGTGGCCTTCGGCGACTTCACCGCCGGCACCAACCATATCCTGCCTACCAGCGGCACGGCGCGCTTTGCCTCGGGCCTGTCGGTTTACGACTTTATGAAGCGCACCAACGTGCTGGAAGTGAAGGAAGACGGCGTGCGAAAGTTGGGCCGTCCCACGGTTTTCCTGGCCGAACAAGAAGGCCTCACCGGCCACGCCCAAAGCGTGCTGTTCCGCATGGGGGCCGGGAAGAAACCATGAGCCCCCTGCGAAATTGGTTCCGCCCGGAAGTCCTGAAGATGAAGGGCTATACGCCGGGGGAACAACCCAAAGACCCCAAGACCCTGAAGCTCAACACCAATGAAAACCCCTACGCGCCGCCCCAGGCGGTGCTGAAGGCCGTCCGCCAGGCCGCCGACGCCAAACTTCGCCTCTATCCCGAACCCACGGCGGAAACTTTACGCAAGCGCCTCTCGAAACTTTACCGTTGGCCCCTCGAGGGCATCCTGGTCGGCAACGGGTCGGATGAGATCCTGTCCATCCTCTTCCGGGCCTGCGTGGGCAAGGGCGACCTGGCGCAGTATCCGGACCTGACCTACAGCCTTTACCCCGTCTTGGGCGAGATTGAAGGCGCCCGGTTGAGGGAAGTGAAGTTGGATTCGTCTTTTGGGCTCGATTTCGGCAAGCTCAACCCCCAGGCCCGTTTGACCCTGCTGGGCTATCCCAACCCGCCGGTGGGAAACTGCTTCCCCTTGGAAGACATCGAGGCTTTTTGCCGCAAGGCCCGGGGCTTGGTCCTGATCGACGAAGCCTATGTGGATTTCGCCCGGACGAACTGCCTGGCCTTGGCGAAGCGCCATCCCAACGTCATTGTCCTGCGGACCCTTTCCAAATCCTTTTCCCTGGCGGGGGCCAGGCTGGGCTTGGCCTTTGGCCACCCGAGGGTCATGGGCCAACTTTACAAAGTGAAGGACTCCTACAACGTCAACCGCTTGACCCAAGCCCTGGGGCTGGCGGCCTTTTCTCCCGCGGGCATCCAGGCCGCGGGGGCGAAAGTCTCCCTCATCAAAAAAGAAAGGGAGCGTTTGGGCCGATCCTTGCGGGCCTTGGGCTTCACCGTGCCGCAAAGCCAGACCAACTTCCTTTTGGCTTTCTGGAAAGGGAAACCCGACGCCCAAAACCTTTACAAAAAACTCAAAAAAAACGGGGTTTTGATAAGATACTTCTCCCATCCCAGGCTGAAAGACGCGCTTCGGATCACGGTGGGGAAGCCGGAAGAAACCAACCGCCTCTTGGCGGAACTGGTGAGACACATCCGGTAGCGAATCAATTTAGCAATGACGCCCACAGATAAACGCTGATGGCTCAAAATTTTTTATTCAATCCGCGTGGATCACTGTTAACGGCCTTTTGCTTTAAACTCGGGAGTTTTTATGAAAAGCCGCTCCGCCACCGTTAAACGCAAGACCAAGGAAACCGACATTGAGCTTACGCTCAACCTGGACGGTACCGGCGCCCCCGAGGTTAAAACCCCCGTTCCCTTCCTGAACCACATGTTGGAAGCCTTCGCCAAGCACAGCGGCTTCGACCTGAAGGTCAAGGCCAAGGGCGACACCCACATCGACGACCACCACACGGTGGAGGACATCGGCATTTGTTTGGGGATGGCCCTCGACAAGGCCTTGGGCGACAAGCAGGGTATTTCCCGTTACGGCCATTTCTACGTGCCCTTGGACGAGGCGCTGGTGCGCGCGGTGGTGGACTTGAGCGGCCGCAACTACATCAACTTCACCTTGGACTTGGCGGTCAAGAAGCGCATCGGCAATTTCGACACCGAACTGGTCGAGGATTTTTTCCGCGCGGCGGTGGACAATGGCAAGTTCAACCTGCACCTGGAGAAGATCCACGGGCGCAACAGCCACCACATCGTGGAGGCGGCCTTCAAGGCCTTCGCGCGGGCGCTTAAGATGGCCGCGGCGCATGACGCCAAGATAAAAGGCGTCCCTTCCACCAAGGGAAAGATTTAAACATTCATTCACCGCGAAGACGCAGAGACGCCGAGAAAGAATAAGGGAATTTAAACCCAAGGTTTTCCCGCGTCTCCGTGCCTCCGCGGTAAAAAGATTCGGAGCTTTTATGATCGCGGTTGTGGATTATGGGGTGGGGAACCTTCACAGCGTGGCCAAGGCCCTGGAAAAGGTCGGGGCCAAGACGCGCGTGACCACCGACTGGCAGGATGTCGGCAAGGCCGAGGGAGTGGTTTTGCCCGGCGTGGGGGCCTTCAAGGATTCCATGGACGGTCTGCACCGCTCGGATTTGGGCAAGGCCGTAAGGGGCTTCATCGCCACGGGCAAGCCCTTTTTGGGCGTGTGCGTGGGTCTGCAGATGCTTTTTTCCGTGGGCGAGGAATTCGGTTTGACCCAAGGCCTGGGCGTTTTCCCCGGTCGGGTGGTCAAATTCACCGCCGCCCCCAAGGTGCCCCACATGGGCTGGAACCAAATCGCGATTCAAAAGAAGGACAACCCGCTGCTGAAGGGCGTGAAGGACGGGGATTACGTTTACTTCGTCCATTCCTATTACGTGCAGCCCGAGAACGACTCCATCGTGGCGACTAAAACCTCCTATGGCCAGGACTTTACCTCCATGGTGTGGGAAAAGAACGTGTTCGGCACCCAGTTCCACCCCGAAAAGAGCCAGACGGTGGGATTGAAGATATACGAAAACTTCAAGGACCTGGCCGGAACGAAATTCTAAAAAATTTTTACCGCGGAGACGCGGGGCAATATTCCGTTTAAGAGGGACGCCTTCAATATTTTCGTCAAACCGCGTCTCTGCGACGCTGTGGTGAAACGCTTCCAAGTTTGAAAAAGGAAAAACCATGTACGTGATTCCGGCGATCGACATCCGAAAAGGCAAGGCCGTGCGCCTGGTGCAGGGGGACCTCAGGGATGAGACGGTTTATTCCCAGGAACCGGTCTCGGTGGCGAAACTTTGGAAAATGAAAGGCGCCAAGCGCCTGCATGTCATCGACTTGGACGGGGCCTTCTCGGGCCGGCTCTCAAACCTGGATTACGTGAAGGAAATCATCAAGGCCACCGACCTCAAGGTGCAGGTGGGCGGCGGCATCCGGGACCTTCGCACCATCGATAAATTGGTGGGCATCGGCGTGAATTGGGTCATCCTGGGCACCTCGGCGGTGCAGAACAAGGACTTCGTCAAGGAAGCGGTCAAACGCCACGGCAAATCCATCATCGTGGGCATCGACGCCAAAAAAGGCATGGTGGCCATCAAGGGTTGGAAGCAGGTGACCAAGGTGAAGGCCGTGGATCTGGGCCAGGAAATGGTGGAACTGGGCGTGGGGTCGATCATCTTCACCGACATCCAGCGGGACGGCATGCTGGAAGGACCCAACTTCAAGAGCACCAAGGAGCTGGCCGTGGCGGTCAAGGTGCCGGTCATCTGCTCGGGCGGCATGTCGGGCTACAAGGACATCGAACACGCCAAGCGGCTGGAAAAATACGGCATCGCCTCGGTCATCATCGGCAAGGCGCTCTATACGGGCAAGATCGACCTCAAACAAGCCATCAAGATCGCCAAGGAACCCCCCACGCCCAAGCCGCCGAAACCCAAAAAGACCAAGGGTCGCTGATGCTCTCCAAGCGCGTCATTCCCTGCCTGGACGTCAAGGAAGGCCGGGTCGTCAAGGGCGTGAAGTTCGAGAACCTTAAGGACGCCGGGGATCCGGTTGAGATCGCCAAGCAATATGACGCCGAGGGGGCGGACGAGTTGGTGTTCCTCGACATCACGGCCTCCAGCGACAAACGCAACATCCTCCTGGACGTGGTCACCCGCACGGCGGAAGCCATCTTCATGCCTCTCACCGTGGGCGGCGGCGTGCGCACCACCGACGACATCCGTGTCTTGCTCAAATCCGGCGCCGACAAAGTGTCGCTCAATACCCGGGCGGTCGAGAATCCCCAAATCCTCAAGGACGGTGCCTCCAAATTCGGGGCCCAATGCATCGTCTTGGCCATTGACGCCAAGCGCCGGGATCCCCTGGACCCCTCCAAGGGTTGGGAAGTCTTCACCCACGGCGGCCGCGCGGCCACGGGCAGGGACGCGGTGGAATGGGCGCGCCAAGGCGTGGGGTTGGGCGCGGGCGAGATCCTCTTGACCAGCATGGACAAGGACGGCACCAAGGACGGGTATGATTTGGAACTGACCCGGGCCATCTCGCAGGCCGTGGGGGTCCCGGTGATCGCCTCGGGAGGCGTGGGGAACCTCGACCACTTGGCCGCGGGCGTCTTGGAGGGCAAGGCCGACGCCGTGCTGGCGGCCTCCATCTTCCACTACCGGGAATATTCGGTGAGACAGGCCAAGGACTACTTGGCGAAAAAGGGAATCCCAATCCGTCTTTGACGAGGAGTTTTATGCCTGACGCGAAGCCCTTTTCCAAATTCAGGCTCCTGTTGGATCTTTTGGGCCTGGCGGCCTTGGTCTGGGCCGCGGTGGAGGCCTATTGGTTTTATTTCAAGTTGAAGATTTGGGTGGCCGGCTTCAGCACGGGCGTTTTTTGGGTCGCGGGCCTGCTGGCGGGGTTCATTTACTTTTACTCGGCCCATAAACTGCAAGAGCGGCTGGAGCGCGAGCCCCGCGCCGCCCAAAAATTCGCCTTCCTGGCGCTCTTCGCCCTGGGGCTGATTTCGCTCAACCCGCTTACGATCGGCCTGGCCCTTTGGCTCTTGACCCCGCCGGGCGGATTGCATACCGTGGCCTTCTGGTTTTTCTTCGGATGCGCGGCAGGCAGCGCCCTAGTGCTTTTGATCGAGAGGCTTTTCGCGTCACGGCCCCGGCCGGCCCAATAACCGTTTAAGGAGACTTATCATGGCCCAAGAGCCTCAAAAGGATTCCCCCCTCTGGTTCCTCTATATCTACGGCGGTTTCGCCCTGGTGGCCCTTTTGGTTTATTTAGGCAAGACTGGCAAGGCGCCGGCCACTTTCACCCTGGCCCTGGCCATGCTCCTGTCCGTGGCCTGGATGGGGCTCTTCATCTATCATTTCTTCAAGAAGCGGCCCAAAAAGACCCCTCAAAAATGACTGGCTTTTCCCGGGGCAAAAGCTTACCTTAACCCCCCTATTCCCTGGACGGAGGCCGCCATGAGCTTTATCGATACGCTGAAATTCCAAGAAGACGGGCTGATTCCCGTCATCGCGCAGGACCACAAGACCGGCGAGATCCTCATGTTCGCCTTCGCCAACC
>DATKNU010000089.1:0-5389 GCA_035541195.1 bacterium | reverse complement strand
TCACGGCCAAGTAAGCGTCGTTCTCCCAAGCGATTTCCACGTCGCCCAAACCGCGCTCCACGAAGGTGGTCGTCGATCCCCGGGCGCCGGAGTCCAACACCGGCACGTTCTTGTAGAGCTTGGTGACGAAATCGCGGGCGGCGTCCTCGCTCCCGTACTTCTTCAGGGCGTAGCCCCAAGCGGCGAGGAAATTCCACCGCGCCCCGCCGGACGTCTTGGGGTTGGGCGTGATGACCGACACATCGGGACGGATCAGGTCATCCCAGTCCTTGATGTGCTTGGGGTTCCCCGCCCTCACCAACAAGACGATGGTCGAGGTATAGGGCGTGCTGTGCTGGGGCAGGCGCGACTGCCAATCCGACGGGAAAAGCCCCGCCTTGGCGGCGATGGCGTCGATGTCCGCCGAAAGCGCCAACGTCACCACGTCGGCCTCCAGGCCGTCGATGACCGCCCGGGCCTGCTTGCCCGACCCGCCGTTGGACAGGTCGATCTGGAGGTCTTGGCCGGTCTTTTGCTTCCAGTAGTCGGCGAAGGCCTTGTCATACTCCCCGTAAAGCTCCCGCGTCGGGTCGTAGGACACGTTCAAAATGCGCAGCGCGCCGTCCGCGGCCAAAGCAGGCGCCGCCGCCCCGGCAAGGATCGTCGCGGCCAAGATTCCCGAAATCCATTTGTTCTTTTTCATTTCATTTCTCCTTTTAGTTTTGTTCGGTTAGAGGTTGATCTGGGCCTGGCCCACGAAGGCGTCGTACTGGTTGAAGTGCTTCTCATAATCGGCGCTCAACTTGAACTTGTCCTTGCCCTGGAACCAATCCAGGCCCACGGTCAGGATGTCGCTGTTCTTGTTGAAGGGCGAGCCCTTGGTGTTGTCCGGATCGTAGGATTCCCCCCGCACGCCCAAGCGCCAATCCTGGTAACGGTAGCTGGCCGTCGCGTACCAACCTTCGGGTTTGGACAGCTTGGCGTTGGCCAGGCTCGAACCCGCCCAGGGGTTGTAGTTGTTCCCAGGCTCCAATTGGCCCTGGATGTACTCGCCCTGCAGTTTCAGGCCGCCGACCGTCAAGCGACCCTCGAAGCCAAGGTTGTTGCGGTCCCATCCGGCATGGACCACCGAGGCGGGAGTCGTCGTGGTGACCCCGGCGTCGGGCTCGGTGCCGGCGTAAGCCGAAGCGCCCAGGTACAGGTTCCAATTCGTGTCGGGTACCGTGACGCCGACCCGACCCGCGAAATCCTTGCTGTCGTTGTTGTCCGCGCCCGAATTCTGGCCCGCGCCCTGGACCAAGGCCACCGCGTATTCCACCGCCAGGGGGCCCGCGGGAATCTTGCTGCCCGACACCTGGAAGGCCAGGTCACGGCGCCCTTCCAAGGCCGTCGTGATGAAGGCCGTGTTGGCGAAATCCAGCTCGCCCGAGGGCGTGCGGCCTTCCAACGCCTGCGCGTACTTATACTGGCCGAACTGCAGGTCCGCGAAAGGAACGTAGGAAGCCTTCACCCAGTAATCCTTCAGCTGTTCGCCGTTGGAAACCCCGGCCTTGGCCGTGGTGGTCGCCAGCGGGTCATATTGGACCTTATAGGCGATCTTCTTGTCGGCCAAGTCGCCCGTAAAGCTGATCTCGGCGCGCTTGCCCAGGAACAAGTCGTTGTAGGCCTTGCCCGTCTCGGCCGAAACCTTGGTGGGGCTGCTGAAACCCTTGGGCAACAGGGGGTTGAAGCCCGTGTTGTCATAGTGGGTTTGCAGCAAGAGGCCCACCTTGGCCGACTTGGCCAAGTCCGAAATCTTGTTGGACAAGATTTCCAGGTCCGACACCGAGACGGCCGAAGGCGCGTCCGTATCCTCGCCTGGGTCGGCCAAGGCACTGTCGTCATCCGCCGCCACCGTCGGCTCGGCCGCCGGAAGCGCCGCCTTGGCCCAGGCCGGGCCGGCCAAGAGGGCCAAAGCCAAACTCCACTTCAAAAACTTTCCGTTTTTCATCGTCAAACCCCTTTTTAATTATTCCCTTTTTATCGCGGAGGGTGCCGCTCGGGGTCTTCGTCGGTTCCCGACCCCCAGGAAGCGGGTCGGGAGATGGAACTCTCGAAGACCGCTTTAGCGCCCGATTCGCGGAAAACCCGACGTCGGGTTTTCCAGCCGGCTGGGGCAAGTAGGTAATAAATCCCGCCGTGAAACTCGTCTAAAAACAAAAAATCCCAAACCACTTGCCAAAGCGGTTGGGGATTCCGGGCTGTCCGATAATCTTTTTCCGCTTTAGCTCCCTGTTCGCCCCCTCCTCGGGGACACGGCCGGGGCAAGTAGGTCCACAAAGCCTCGCCGGCGTTCCGACCCCCACCCAAACCGACCGGGAGGCGGAACAGCCCCCGGCGCTTGCCGGGGGATAAAACGCTCGATTTTCCGGGTTTTATCCAGAAACGAAAAAACCCGGGCCGCTTTAAAAGCGGTCCGGGTTTGAGGGGAATCACTCTAACTCGTACTTCACCGCTTTAGCTCGCTGTTCGTCCGTCAAGGACACGCCGGAGCAAGTTGGAACTTAAAGCCCGCGCTTACGACTTTGAAAATTTATTCCCAACCGGGAAAAATGTCAACACCGAATTAAAATATTTTTTAGCCTTCCGCGCCGCAAGCCGCCGCGGAGAGTTCGGCCACCTTCCCCCGGCCGCAGGCGTCGCAATCCGCCCGCCGTTCGGGGACCAGGCTCCTGAATTTAAACCCGGGCAATTCGACTTTCCATAAGCGCGGGGTTGGCCGCCCCCGCGCCAGCCGCAAAGCTTCCTCGGCGGCCAAATATCCGATCGCCTGCGAGAAGGCCCCCAATACCCCCGCTTCCCGGCAAGTGGGCATGGCGAAGGGCGGCGGGATCTTGGGCAGGAGGCAACGCAGGCAGGCGCTTTTGCCCGGCTCCACCGCCAGGACCTGCCCCTCAAAACGCACCACCCCGGCGTGCACGTAGGGCTTGCCCGTCCGGACGCACCAATCGTTCAGGAAAAACTTTTTTTCAAGCCGGTCCAGCCCGTCGATCACCAGGTCATAGCGGGGCAGGTATTTTTCCAACGTCTTGGCGTCCATGGTCTCGGCCAAGGGCGTGACGCGGGTTTGGGGGAACCGGGCCAGGAGGGCTTCCCGGGCGGCCTCAACCTTGGGACGACCCACCTCCCGGGGCGAGTAAAGGATTTGCCGGTGCAGGTTGGAAAGTTCCACCCGGTCATAATCCATCAAGCCCAGTTCGCCCACGCCGGCGCCGGCCAGGGCCCAGGCCGAGGGGCAACCCAGCCCCCCCACGCCGACCACCAACACTTTGAGGTTCTTGAGCTCCAAGATCAACCGCCCGTCCTTGAATGAGTTTCCCGCCGCCGCTTAATCGCCCGACAAGGCCATTTTACGGATAACCTGCCCGTCTTTGGAATAGAGCAACCAATAGTTTCCAGAGGGCAGGGCTTGGCCCTGGTCCCCCTTCCCGTCCCATTGCACCCAAACCTGTTCGGACCCGGTTCGCTTTTCTTCCAGCAAGGTCCTCAGGTGCCTTCCGGAACCATCCACGACTTCCAAGCGATAAAGCCCGGGGCCGTCGAGCAAACTGACGTAGAAGCTCATGGAAGTTTGGGCCGGGGTCGCGGGGACCGGCGAAGGCGCCAACGCCGGCGCCGGTTCCAGGGGCGGGGCGGCGGGCGCTTGCCAAGAATCCGTCACCCTGGCTTGGTTCACGGCACTTGCCGGGGAAGCGATCGCCGGAGGCGTCGCGGCCGCCAGCGGCCCCGCCCCTCCTTCTTGGATGAAGTGAAAAGGCGTGGCGGTGGGCGCCGGGCCCGCGCAATGGGGATTGGGCAGCACATCCAAGCTGAACTGGATGCGGAACAAGTGGGTTTCCCCCTTTTGCTTCGGCCGATCGGAAGGCGCCACCGCCGAAAGAAAGGACACCTGGTCCCCGTCCGGATCGGGCAAGACGGCCGCGTAAGGCACGGGCCCGGCGTCAAAGGCCTTGCCCCAGGACTGGTCGTCAAACCCGGGCTCTTGCCAACCGTAGGGCTCGGGCGAACCCCAGAGGGACAAAGCCTTATGCTGGTCCGTTTCCGAGCTGGTGAAAATTTGGTGGCTGCCGTCGGATAAAACCAAGGTCAAAAGGTAAGCCACGCCCATGTTGGGGTGGTTCGCGTGGGTCACCCGGACGGCCAGGGTATTGTCGTGTTGGAAGTAGCAAAGGCTTTCGGGCAGGGCCATGCGGGTCTGGGGCCCGCCTTCAAGCCCCGTATAAGGCTGGGTGAAAAGATGGTGGCCGTTCAACCAGAAATCCGCGGTCTGGTCCACCGACAACTGAAAGACCGCCCGGGTGACATAGCGGTCCGTCATCTGGGCGCGCGCCGCCGCCCCGGGGAAAGCCAACATCGCCAGGAACCCAAAGACCGGCAAGATCCGGCATAAGCCAAAAACACGGTGGGGATTCATGGGTGTATTATAAGCCAAACCTCCGCCCCGCCGGGGCGCCCCGACGGGAACCATGAGCGAAAAAACCACGCTTCAAACCAAAATTACAAGCGCCGCGGCCGGGCAAGCCTTGCTGGACTACATGGCGGGCCGCTTCCGTTACCAACCCCGGGACCATTGGGAACGGATGATCCAGGAGGGCGCCTTGACGCTCAACGGCCAAAAAGCCGAGCCCGGCCTGAAACTCAAGGCCGGGGACCGCCTGGCCTACGAGGTGGTCTTGGCCGAGCCACCCGTGGACAAGAACATTCAAATCCTCCACGAGGAGGACGCCTTCCTGGTGGCGGAAAAACCCGCCCACCTGCCTTCCCATGCCGACGGCAATTTCATCCAAAACACCTTCATTCACCTAGTCGGCCAAGCGCTCAAGGCCCGGGGCTTCGGCGGAAAGGCGCGGCTGGTGCACCGCCTGGACCGGGAAACCAGCGGCCTCATGGTGGTGGCCAAAACCCGGGACGCGGCCCGGCTCCTTTCGGGCCAATTTGAGAAAGCCCAAGTGGAAAAAAACTATTGGGCCATCGTCCAAGGCCGCGTGGAAAAGGACCGCTTCGAGGTTTCGGGCGCCATCGGGCCGGACGGGGAAAGCCAAATCAGCCTGCGGCGGAAAATATTGCCGGCGGAGGCGCCCGGCGCCCAAGGGGCCCGCACCCTCTTTGAGGTGGTCCGGCGCCTCCAAGACGCCACCTTGGTGCTTTGCCGCCCCCAAACGGGACGCACCGGGCAAATCCGCGTCCACCTGGCTTCCCTGGGGCATCCGCTGGTGAACGACAAACTTTACGGGCGAAGCGACGGGCAATTCCTCGAATTCGTCCGTCAATCCAAGCGGGCGCGCCCCGAAGGTTCCGCCGCCGGCCTGGGTCCCCGCCATTTCCTGCATGCCGGCCGCCTGAGCTTCGACCATCCCCTGACCGGCCAGCG
>DATKNU010000088.1:0-2297 GCA_035541195.1 bacterium | reverse complement strand
CAGCGGCAAGACGCTCCTCGCGCAGACGCTCGCGCGCATCCTGAAGGTGCCGTTCGCCATCGCCGACGCCACGACGCTGGCCGAGGCGGGCTACGTCGGTGAGGACGTCGAGAACATCATCGTCCAGCTCTTGCAGAACGCCGAGTTCGACGTGCAGCGGGCCGAGCGGGGGATCATCTACATCGACGAGATCGACAAGATCAGCCGCAAGTCCGAGAACGCCAGCATCACCCGGGACGTTTCCGGCGAGGGCGTGCAGCAGGCGCTCTTGAAGATCATCGAGGGCACGGAAGTCAACGTCCCCCCCCAGGGGGGCCGCAAGCACCCCCACCAGGAATATATCAAGGTCGACTCGAGCAACATCCTCTTCATCTGCGGTGGCGCCTTCGTGGGGCTGGAAAAGATCGTGGAAGCCCGCTTGGGACGGCGCAGCATCGGCTTCAAGGGCGAGGCCTCGAGCCTCAAGGACAAGAAACTGGGCGAGCTTTTCGAGAAGGTCCAACCCGAGGACCTCATCAAGTACGGGCTCATCCCCGAGTTCATCGGCCGGCTCCCGGTCTTCGCGCCCCTGCATGAGCTCGACGAGGCCTCCTTGGTCAAGGTTTTGACCGAGCCCAAGAACGCCTTGGTGAAGCAGTACCAGAAATATTTCGAGATGGAAAACACCAAACTCAAGTTCACCCCCGAGGCCCTGAAGGCCGTGGCCCGGGAAGCCATCCGCCGCCAGTCGGGCGCCCGGGGCCTGCGGGCGATCTTGGAAGACGCCATGATGGACCTGATGTACGAACTGCCGTCCCGCAAGGACATCAAGGAAGTGGTGGCCACCGAAGGGTTCGTGTTGAAGAAAGAAGAGCCCATCCTGGTCTATCAAAAGGGCCGCGGCGAGAACACCGCTTAAGCTCGATCCCTTCAATCGGGATGACGCAGGGCCGCAGTTTGAAATCCCCCGATGAAAGGCCTTGTCGCCGCGTCCCCGCGCTTTCGCGGTGAAAAAGGTTTTCGATGGATTTCTTCCATTTCAACGACGCCCCCGGCAAGCCCATCCTCCATGTGGCCCACGCCAATGGCTTCCCGCCCCTGACTTACCGTCGTTTTTTTAAGCCCCTTTCCCAAGACTTCCAGGGCTTGGCTTTTCCCGCCCGCCCCCTCTGGCCGGGCAGTGATTGGCGCCTCCTGAAAAATTGGTCCATGATGGCCGACGATCTTTTGGCGGCCCTAAAGCCCTTGGCACCGGTCGTGGGCTGGGGCCACAGCCTGGGCGCGGTCTTGACCCTTTACGCCGCCCTGCGGGAACCTTGGATTTTCACTCGGATCGTGCTGGTGGACCCCACGCTCTTGCCGCCCGGCACGCTTTTCAAGGCTTGGTGGATGCGCCTCGTCGGAATGGAATTCCGCGAGGGCTTGGTGCGGGCGGCGCTGCGGCGGCGGCGCCATTGGGCAAGCCGGGAAGAAGCCTTGGCGGGTTACCGGGACAAGCCGCTTTTTAAAAACTGGCCCGCGGATGTGTTGGAAGACTACCTGTCCAGCATGACCGCGCCCGATCCCCAAGGGGGCTGGTCGCTGGTCTATCCCCCCGAGTGGGAAGCCCAAATCTACCAAACCATCCCCACGGATATTTGGAAGGACGTGGCCGGCTTGAAAGTGCCAAGCTTGGTCATTCGGGGCGGGGACTCCAACACTTTCACGGCTCAAAGCGAGGCGGCCTTCAGGCGAAGGAGCCCCCAAACCCTCTTTGAAACCGTGGCCGGGGCCGGCCATTTGGTGCCCCATGAAAAGCCCGAGGAAACGGCCGCCTTGACCCTTCGTTTCCTGAAGGCCTGATCTGGGGCCTTTGTTACAAGTTTGTGAAAAGTTTCACATACTCCCTTGACAGGTTCGCCCCTAAAACTATACTAGCGCCTACTTTGTGAAAAGTTTCACAAGGCTGTCGACCCGACGCCCTCCAACCCCAAAGATCATTCAAAAAGAGGATTTTATGCGCAAAAAGTACGTCATGGCCCCGGGCCCAACCCCCATTCCGGCGGAAGTCCTGGCCGAAGGTTCCCTGCCGATCATCCATCACCGCACCCCCCAGTTCCAGGCCATCTTCAAGGCCGCCAACGACGGCCTGCAGGCCTTCTTCCGCACCAAGCAACCGGTCATGACCTTCGCCTCGGTGGGTACCGGCGCCATGGAATCGGCGGTGGCCAACATGACCTCCCCGGGCGAGAAAGTTTTGGTGGCTTCCGCGGGCCATTTCGGAAACCGCTGGCAGGAAATCTGCAAGGTTTTCCAGGTGCAGGCCGACTTATATGAGA
>DATKNU010000087.1:0-6728 GCA_035541195.1 bacterium | reverse complement strand
CCAGCGTAAAGATTGCCCGTGGGGTTGCCGAAGGCGTTGGGGTCGCCGCTGTAGTTGCTGAAACTGTAGTTTTCGTTGACGGCCACCATCCCGAAGTAATAGCCGATGCCACCGCTGATGAAAAAGCGGCCGCCCTTGTCGGGCAGGAAAAGATAGGCGTCGAGGGTCAAGGGCACTACCAGGGGCGAAAAGGTGGCGTTCTCGAAATCACTGGGGGCGCCGAAGATGGTGGAGGGGGCCGAGTTATAGGCGCTCAGATTGTAATCCGAGGACTCAATCACCCGGGCGCCCAGGGCGATGCCGGCGAATGGGCTGAGCAGGAAGCCGACCTCGCCGCCGGCCTCAATGCCGCTGGAAGAAGCGGAAGCTTGGGCGTTGGTCATTCCAAAATTCAAACCGCCATTGGTGTTCTCGGAGTTGACGGCATTGGCGCTGTCATTGAGGTCGCCCTGTTGGGAATAGTTGTAGGCCAGCTCCGCCCGGTACCAAACCGGGGCGTGATCCATCAGGGGCAGGCCGTCGTTATAGTTGGGCAAGGGCCTCAGGATCTGGACGAAGCGGCGGCGCTTTTCCACATAGACGGTGGTGGGGCCCGAGGGGGCCTGCGCCTGCTGGGAAGCGTCGGCCGTGGGCGCGGGGGAGTCCGCCGAAAGGGTTTGGCCTTCCAGGTTTTCCACCAGGGTTTGCAGGGTGGGGTTGCCGGGGTCCAGCTGCAAGGCGGCTTGATAGGACGAGAAGGCGTTGGCTTTGTCGTTGAGCTTCATATAAGCGTCGCCCCGATCCTCATAAGCTTGGGCGTCGTTGGGGTCGGCTTTCACGGCGTTATTGAAATAATCGATGGCTTTCTCGTATTGACCGGCCCGGAAAAGCGCCATGCCGGCCTGTTCATAGTCCTGGGCGCTTTCGGCGAAGGCCGCTCCCCCCATGGTCAGGCTCCCCCATCCGGCGGCCAAGAAGAATAAGGTTTTTTTGAGATGGGTCATCGCGCGCTCCTTCGGGGTCTGGCTTCATGAGTTTAGACGATTGATGGATTTGAAACGTTGCCCGCGGCGATGGGGGTCTTTAAAGGTTATTTCAGCTGGAAAAGCCGCCGTGGGAAATGAAGGGCCTACGGAAAGGGAAAAATCAGCCTTGGGTGGCGGCCAGCACATCCTTGAAATCCTGGAACAAAGCCGGTTGAACCAGGGTGGCCGCTTCCTCGGTGGGTTGGGTCTGGGAGGCGAAAAAGTCGGCGAAACCCGGGGAAACCGCCGGATCATTGAAGGCCTCAAAACTTTCCTGGGCGGCCTTCGGGAATTCGGGATAGACGAAGGGGGTGGCTTCCTCGGGATTGGCGAAAGAGTTCATGGCTTTATTTTAACCCCGGGTCCGGGGGATTGAAAACCTTTCTTTTAGGAAGGGCGGGCGGCGTTATAATCCACCCATGAAAAAGATTCCTCTTGTCCTGGCCCTGTTTCTCGCCGCGGTTTCGGCTTCGGCCCAAGAAAAAGCGCATCCCTTCTATATAGGAATCGGCACAGGGCTCGATTTTCCCGCCTCGGGCTGGAATCCGGATTATTACGTGGGCGGGGGCGCCCACTTTTTCGGGGGAGTAAAACTCGACCCCGCTTGTGCGGCGCAGCTCGACATCCAGGATTGGGCCTATCTGGGCGGGGGCCAAGCCCAATATCATTTCCGTTTTTTGGCCGAGGCCAAGGTCACCCTGCCGGGCGACGCCTGGCAGCCTTATTTTATCGCCGGCCCCGGGCTGTCGCTTCGCACCTTTTATTTCGGGGGCCAAAGCGCCTCGAACCTGGACCTCTTGGCCGGGGTGGGCGCCCAGGTGGGCTTGGGCGGCGACAGCCATCTTTTTGTCCAAGCGGCCTTGAACGCCTTGGTGGACGCCAGCCCGGCGGTCTTGGACCTGCCCCTGACCGCGGGCCTCTGGGTCGGCCTCTAAGGCCGCCCCGGGCCTTTTTCATTTCCGCTGGCGCTTTTGCAAAAAGAGGGGAGTAAAATAGTCCCGTAGGCGCCGCTCCATCCCACGGTTCAAGAGGCACACCATGAGCGTCACGACCGAACTCAAGCACCTGAGCGAAAAAGAAAAAGAATCCCTGGAAGTGGCCGAAGGGGCCCGGGAAACCGAATGGACCCAGCCCAGTTTCGTGGCCGAGCTTTTCCTTGGCCGCCTGCGCGCCGACCTGATTTCCCCCTATCCGCTCCAATCCCCGGAAGACAAGGCCATCGGCGACGAATTCATGGGCCGCTTGGAGGCCTTCCTCAGGGACAACCTGGACCCGGATGAGGTGGACCGCACGGGCACCCTGCCCCCGGGCGTCATCGACGGGCTCTCGAAGCTGGGCTGTTGGGGCATGAAGATCCCGAAGGAATACGGCGGGCTCGGCCTTTCCCAGATCAACTACAACCGGGCCGTGGCCATGGTGGCTTCCTATTGCGGCTCGACCGCGGTGTGGCTCTCCGCCCACCAATCCATCGGCGTGCCCCAACCACTCAAGCTTTTCGGCAGCGAAGCCCAGAAGAAAAAATATTTCCCCATGTTCGCCAAGGGCGCGGTCTCGGCCTTCGCCCTCACGGAGCCGGGGGTCGGCTCGGACCCGGCCCAAATGACCACCCAGGCCGAACCCTCGGCGGACGGCAAGACCTGGACCCTCAACGGCACCAAGCTTTGGTGCACCAACGGCCTGGTGGCCGATGTGATGGTGGTCATGGCCCGCACGCCCCCCAAAATGGTCAATGGCCGCGAGAAGAAACAAATCACGGCCTTCATCGTGGAAAAGGGCGCGCCGGGCATCGAGTACGTGCACCGCTGCGAGTTCATGGGCATCCGGGCCATCCAAAACGGCGTCATCAAGTTCAACGGCGTGAAGGTGCCATCGGAAAACATCCTTTGGGGCGAGGGGCAGGGCTTGAAGCTGGCCCTCATCACCCTCAACACCGGGCGCCTCACCCTGCCGGCGGCGTCTGCCGGCATGAGCAAGCAGGCCCTGCAGATCGCCAAGGTTTGGGGCAAGGAAAGGGTGCAGTGGGGCCAGCCCGTGGGCAAGCATGAGGCCGGGGCGGTCAAGGTGGGCAATATGGCGGCTTCCACCTTCGCCCAGGAAGCCATGACTTATTTCGCGGCGGCCCTGGTGGACAAGGGCGGCGCCGACATCCGGCTGGAAGCCGCCATGGCCAAGCTCTTTTGCAGCGTGGCGTCTTGGAAGATCGTGGACGACCTGATGCAGCTTCGCGGCGGCCGCGGTTATGAGACGGCCCGGTCGCTCCGGGGCCGGGGCGAGAAGGGCTTCGCGGTGGAGCGCATGATGCGCGATGCTCGCATCAACCGCATCATCGAGGGGACTGACGAAATCCAGCATTTGTTCATTGCCCGGGAAGCCATGGACAAGCACATGACCCTCGCCGGGCCCCTCTTGGCGCCCAGCGCGCCCTTGGGCGAAAAGCTCAAGGCTTTCGTGAATTGCGCGCTCTTTTACCCCTTTTGGTATCCCCGGCTTTGGCTGCCCACCGGGTTCTGGCCGCGTTTCTCGGCTTACGGATCCCTGGCCGGCCATATGCGTTATGTGGAAAAAACCACGCGCAAATTGGCCCGCACGCTTTTCCACCAGATGGTCAAGTTCGGGCCCAAGCTGGAGCGCCGCCAGATGATTTTGGGGCGGTTGGTGGAGATCGGCACCGAGCTTTTCGCCATGACGGCGGCCTGCGCCAAGGTCTTGGCGGTGGAAAAACAAGCGCCCGGCGACAAGGGCCCCCGGGAACTGGCGGATCTTTTCTGCCGGGAAGCCAAGCTCCGGATCCACGCCTACTTCGACGGGGTGGCCTGCAACGCCGACGTGGCCGAGGGCAAAGTGGCCGCCAAGGTCTTGGACCACCAGTTCGAGTGGTTGGAAAAGGGCATCATGGTGGACGACGGCGAGGGCTTCAAGGGCAAGTTCGGCCCGCCCAACACCAGCGAGGAACGCCGCCGCTACGAGACCTGAGCCGGTTGGGCTTTTCTTTCAAGATCCGCCCCGGAGCCGCCGCCGACATTGAGGCGGTCTCCCGGGCCTACGCGCAAGCTTGGCGGGAAACCTACGCCCCCTTCGCGCCCCCCATCTTCACCCAAGGCATGAGCGAGGCGGCGGCCTCGCGCATTTTCCATGAAAGCTTGGCGCCCAACGCTTTCTCTTATTTTCTTTTCGTGGCCGAGGTGGAGGGCCGGATCGTGGGCTTCGCCGACGGGGGCCGGGAACGAAGCCGCCCGGACAGCGGCGAGGGCGAGCTTTACGCCCTCTATCTCCTCAAGGAATTCCACGGCCGGGGCATCGGCCGGGAACTTTTCAAGGCCGCCCTTTCCCAACTGGGCCGCTCGGGGCTGGGGTCGGCGGTGGCCTGGGTGCTGGAGCGAAATCCCACTCGGCGTTTCTATGAAAAAGCCCAAGGCGCCTTGGGGCCGGATCAAAAACGGCTGGTCCTGGGCGGGGAAACCGTGAACCTGGTTTCTTACCGCTGGGCCTTGCGCCCAGTGGATTTTTAGGGAAGCCCCTGCCACAATAAAACCGCCTCAGCCCGCGCCCCTAAAGGAATTGCCTTGGCCTTCACCCTGCGTTCCATCGCCGCCCCGGACCTCGAGGGGCTTTTTCCCATCTTGCGGGAGAAATTCATCCTGAAGCCCGCCGACCGGAGCGGCTTCCTTTCCCTTTGGCGCGAGCTGTTGGAAAAAAACGCCTGCATCTCGGTGGCGGTGGAGGATCGCCGCCTGGCCCCGGGGAAAAGGTTGGTGGGTTTTGGGATGTCGGTTTTCGTGACCGACGCCTTTGCCCGCCGGGTGAACGACGAGGGCCCCTTCCTCTCGCGGCTCTTCCTGCGCGAATGGGCCGGGGGAAACCGGCCTTATCTTTTGAAACCCGAGGTGGCCGCCGCCAACGCCGGGGAAGGGCTTAACCTGATGGTGCTGCATTACGGTTGGCGGGAAGAAGCCCTGGCCCCCGCGGACCTGGCGGCGGTGCGGCTTAAGCAGACCGAATCCTTCCTGCAACAACACGCCGGTTACAAGGTGAAGGAGTACCTGCAGGAAGTTTTTGGGGAAGAGCTTCGTGATTTCGTGCTGACCGCGGGCAGCTTGCTTCGCCAGGATTACCAAGAAGCCCGCTGGAAAAAGCCGCTGCGGGGCGTTTCCAAGGGCGACTGGCCCTATTTGACGGGCTTTCGGGCCGAGGAAATTTTGGCCCGCGCGGGGACCACGGCCTCCATGCTGCAGGCCCGGGCCCAGCCCCCCCGCTTCGCCCTGGCCCCCAGCGAACAAGACATGCTGTCCAAGGCCCTGCAGGGGGAAACCGACGAGAAATTGTCCCGGTCCCTAAAGGTCTCGCCCTGGACCATCAAGAAACGTTGGCAGTCGGTCTACCTGAAGGTGCGGAAGGCGGATCCGGACCTGTTGGAAAACAACGGTCCGGAAAAAAAAAACGAGCAGCGCCGCCGCTACCTGCTCGATTACTTGCGCCAACATCCCGAGGAACTGCGCCCGAGAAGTTCCCCCCGCCGTTAATCCTTTTCCCCTTTTTTCTACACTAAAGGGGGTCTATGCGAAAATCCCCGGCCTTTCATAATTGCCCCGGCTGAAAAATTCGTTCCGCGGGGGAGCCCCATGAGGAAAGCCGCCGGCTTGTGGTTTTTTTTGATTTCGATCGGCCTCGCGGGTCTGATGGGAACCGGTTGCGGCGACAAGGCCAGCCCCACCACCGTTTACTACCTGGACCCCACCCCCACGCCGGTGGGCGTCGAGGGCAAGGATTGGTACTTCACTACCTTGACCGCCGGGTTCGGCGCGCGCAGCGATTTTACCTCTCTGGTCTACAACAACAAGATGTGGGTCATCGCCGGCAACAACGGCGTTCTGAAGAACGACGTTTATTATTCCACCGACGGCATCAACTGGACCCAAACCACGGCTTCCGCGGCTTTTTCCACCCGCTATTTCCTCTCGTCCCTGGCCTTTAACGACAAGATGTGGGTGATTGGCGGCTACAACACCGGCTATAAGAGCGACGTTTATTATTCCTCCGACGGGGCGGTGTGGACCTCGGCCACGGGCGCGGCGGCCTTCGGCGGGCGCATCTCGATGTCCACGTTGGTCTTTAACGGCAAGATGTGGGTGATCGGCGGGGTGGACGCGGGGGGGGCCAAGGACGACGTTTATGATTCCACGGACGGCACTACCTGGACCTTGGTGACGGCCGCCGCCGGGCTGAACGGCCGGGCCCAGCAGGCTTCGGTGGTCTTCGACAATAAGATGTGGGTGATCGGGGGGACCGACTCGGGCAACCTGGTCAAGGCGGATGTCCATTATTCGACGGACGGCGTCACTTGGACCCAGGCCACCGCCTCGGCGGCCTTCGGCGCCCGCGCCTCGGCCACCGCCATGGTCTATGACGGGAAGATGTGGGTGATGGGAGGGTCGAACCAGAGCGGGAATCCGGTGGGCGGTGTTTATTATTCCGCCGACGGGGTCACTTGGACCGCCGCCACCACCACGGAAGCCTTCGGCCCCCGGGTGCATTCCGGCGGATTGGTTTTTGACAACAAGATGTGGTTGATCGCCGGGGATGACGGGAGCAACTTCAAATCGGATGTTTGGGAGTCCCCCGGCGGTTGAGGCGGGGAAGTTCTTGAAGCCAAAAAGGAGAAGATCATGAAATCGACGAAATGGGTGTGGCTTTTGGGGGCGGCCTTGTTGACGGCCGGCCTTCCCA
>DATKNU010000086.1:0-5379 GCA_035541195.1 bacterium | reverse complement strand
CGGTTTACCCTTTTTGTTTTTTGGCGGCCGCCCGGGCCGGGGAATGGATGTGGCATCGCAGGCCGAAAAAGAGCCTGGTGTTTCCCGCGCTTTTGGCGGGCCTATTGGCTTTCCAAGCTTTGAGCGTGGGGCTTTGTTTCCCCTCCCAGATCAGTTATTTCAACGAGCTGGTGCCCCGGGACCGGAAGATTTATTGGTTGGGTGATTCCAACCTGGACATCGGGCAGGACACCCAGCGCTTGGCCCGGGAAGCCAAACGGCGGGGATGGACCCACGTCAAGCTGGCTTATATGGGGATCGCGGACCCGGCCTGGTACGGGATGGATTGGCAGCCTTGGACCCAAAAGGACCTGAAGGGGCCCCAAGCCGGATGGGTTTACGCCATCAACGCCGAATTCATCCAGATGGGGCCGGCCTACGATTCCACCGCCCCGGCCATTCTCAACAGCTGGATCCACCAAGCGCCGCCCAGCGGCCGGGTGGGGGATACCTGGCTTTACTATGAAGTCCCGGGGACGCCGGGGGCCGATGCTTCGCCCCAGATCCACTCGGCGCCCTATTTCCCCAAGCGGGAGTAAAACAGCCATGCGATCCACCCCAACCCCTTTTCCCCGTCCTTGGGTCATTTTCTTTTTCTTCGCGCTCCTCTTCAGCGCCCAGGTGCTGCCACGGCTCGCGTCAGATTCCCCGGCCGGGGACGAGATGATTGAGATGGGGGACGGGTTTTTTTATTGGAAGGGGGACGTTCTTTCGGCCGCCGAGCATCCGCCTTTGGCCAAGGGGCTGCAGGCCCTGCCCCTTTGGGCGCTGGGGGTGCCCTATCGGTCGGAGCAGTCTTTCCACGTCTACCTGCAGCGGGATTACCATTTCCTTTTCGTCCTGAACGCGGACCGCTGGCCGCTTCTCTTCGAGCTTTCCCGGGGGGTGACCTTCCTTTTCGGCCTGGGGCTGGGGTTGTTGCTCTTCGGGGCCGCGCGGGGTGGAAGTCCCGGCCTGCTGGCCTCGGTCCTCGCCCTCTGGGCCTTCGAGCCCTCCATTTTGGCTTTTTCCGGGTTCGTCTTGGCCGACATCCCTATGACGTTTTTTTTCACCGCGGCGGTTATCGCCTTCCACAAAGCCCAGGCCGACCCGTCCCCCCGCCGATCGGCCCTGGCGGGGCTTTTGGCCGCCATGGCGGTGACCTGCAAGTTTTCGGCGGTCTTCCTCTTGCCGGTGTTTTTGGTTCTGGAAGTCTTGGCCTCCTGGAAGCGAGGCCCGGCTTGGCGTGGGATATGGGCCCGTTGGGGCTGGGGAACGATTGCGGGCCTGGCTTGGATCCTGGCGCTTTACCTTCCTGGGACCCTGTTCATTACCGGGCATCCCTGGCCCTTGGGCTTGCTGTTCAACGGCCTGCATTCGATTACGGCTTCCTTGGGCCGCGCGGTTTATTTCCGCGGGGAGATCAGCGTCCATCCGTTCCCGCTTTACAACCCTACGGCGCTCTTGATCAAGTCGCCCTTGCCTCTTCTGATCCTGTTGGCGGTCGCGGTCTTCTTGGCGGTAAAAGGGAAGATCCGATTGCCCGCCTGGCAATGGGTCCCACCCCTGGTCTTCTTTCTCTTGGTGGCCCCGGTTTATGACCTGGGAATCCGGAACCTGTTGCCCTTGTACCCCTTTTTCATCCTCATGGCCGGTCGGGCCGCCGGTTGGATGTGGGATCAAAAGCCCCGCGGGGAAAGGGTTTTTCCCCTCTTGGCGGGAGGGCTCCTGCTGTTCCAAGTTTTCAGCGTGGGCCTGAGTTACCCTTACCAAACGGGTTATTTCAACGAACTCGTGGCGCCCAGCCGTCGTCTCTATTGGCTGGGGGACTCGAATCTGGACATCGGCCAGAACACCCGCCGGATGGTCGCGGAAGCCAAAAAACGGGGATGGACCCACGTCAAACTGGCCCAGTTCGGATCCCTGAATCCTGTTTTTTATGGGCTTCCATGGAGCCCTTGGACTGAAAAAGACCTGCAAGGCCCCCAGCCTGGGTGGGTTTATCTGGTGAGCGCCGAGTTCCTTCAACTGGGCCCGGCCTATCTTCCCCAGGCCCCGCTGATTTCGCGGGGCTGGTTTAACCAAGTCCCCCGGGGTCTGTTGGCCGACACCTGGTATTACTATGAGGCGCCCGGAGAGGTCCAGGCGGATAACTCACCGGCCATTCAAAGTGTTTTTTAACGGGGTCTTCTATTGAAAGCGGGCATTTGCCGTCTTATTTTGCATTGTCTGGCGTCGCTCAAAGCGAAGCCGGGCCTGATTTCAACGAAATAACTGAGGTTTAACCCGACATGGACATCAATCAATTTACCCTCAACGCGCAGAAAGCCCTGCAATCGGCCCAGTCCCTGGCTTCCGAGATGGGCCATCCCCAAGTGGACAACGAGCACCTGTTCCTTTCCCTGCTCCAGCAGGAAGAGAGCGTGGTGGCGCCCTTGTTGAAGAAGATCGGCGCGGACCCGCAAAGCTTGGCCAAGGACCTGGACGCGGACCTGGCCGGCCTTCCCAAGGTTTCCGGCGATTCCCAGGTTTACCTGGCGCCGCGCTTGGCGAAAGCCCTGGACCAAGCCCACAAGGAAGCGGACAAGATGAAGGACGAGTATGTTTCCACCGAGCACCTGCTTTTGGCGCTGGTGGAAGCCCCCCACGCTTCCGGCCACTCCGAGGAATGGGGCGTCAAGGGCCTCACCCGCCGCTACAAATTGGACCGCAATAAAATCCTCGCTGCCCTGGCGGAAGTGCGGGGATCCGCCCGTGTCACCGACCAAAGTCCCGAGGATAAATACCAGGCCTTGGCCAAATACGGCAAGGACCTGACGGACCTGGCCCGGCGCGGGAAGCTGGACCCGGTCATCGGCCGGGACGAGGAAATCCGCCGGGTCATCCAAGTGCTCTCCCGGCGCACCAAGAACAACCCGGTGCTCATCGGCGAACCCGGCGTGGGCAAGACCGCCATCGCCGAGGGCTTGGCGGGCCGCATCGTGTCCGGCGACGTGCCCGAGGGGCTCAAGGGCAAGAAGGTCATCGCGCTGGACCTGGGCGGCATGGTGGCCGGCGCCAAGTTCCGCGGCGAGTTCGAGGACCGCTTGAAGGCCTTCTTGAAGGAAGTCACCGACAGCCAGGGCCAGATCATCCTCTTCATTGATGAATTGCACACCCTGGTGGGCGCCGGCAAGGCCGACGGGGCCATGGACGCCAGCAACATGCTCAAGCCCGCCCTGGCCCGCGGGGAACTGCGCGCGGTGGGCGCCACCACGCTGGATGAGTACCGCAAATACATCGAGAAGGACCCGGCCCTGGAGCGCCGCTTCCAGCAGGTGCTGGTGGGCGAGCCCTCGGTTTCGGACACCATCTCCATCCTGCGGGGACTCAAGGAACGCTACGAGGTCCACCACGGCGTGCGCATCCAGGATTCGGCCTTGGTGGCCGCCGCCGTCCTGTCCCACCGCTACATCACGAACCGCTTCCTGCCCGACAAGGCCATCGACCTGGTGGACGAGGCCGGGTCCAAACTGCGCATGGAGATCGATTCCATGCCGGTGGCGCTGGACGAGGTGGAACGCAAGATGCGCCAATTGGAGATCGAGAAGCAGGCCCTGCAAAAGGAAAAGGACGAGGCCTCCAAGGACCGGCTCGAGAAGCTCGAGAAGGAACTGGCGAACCTGAAGGAAAACTCCAGCCATTTGAAGACCCGTTGGCAGTCCGAAAAGAAGGTCATTCAAGACGTCCAAAAGATCCGGGAGCAACTGGACGGCCTCAAGACCGAGGAAGCCAAGTACGAGCGCGCCGGGGACCTGAATAAGGTCGCCGAAATTCGCTATGGCCAGGCCCCCAAGCTTCAGGCCCAATTAAAGGAGGCCCAGGCGAAGCTCGACGACCTCCAAAAGTCCGGCGCCATGCTCAAGGAAGAAGTCACCGACGAGGGCATCGCCGAAGTGGTGGCCAAATGGACGGGCATCCCGGTGTCCAAGATGATGCAGGGGGAGACCGAGAAGCTCATCCATATGGAAGCCAAGCTCAAGGAGCGGGTGGTGGGCCAGGACGAGGCGGTCGAGGCCGTGGCCAACGCCATCCGGCGTTCCCGCTCGGGCTTGTCCGACCCGAACCGGCCCCTGGGAAGTTTCCTCTTCGTGGGCCCCACGGGCGTGGGAAAGACCGAGCTGGCCAAGGCCTTGGCCGGGTACCTGTTCGACGACGAGAAGATGATGGTGCGCATCGACATGAGCGAATACATGGAAAAGCATTCGGTGGCCCGGCTCATCGGGGCGCCCCCGGGATACGTGGGATACGATGAAGGCGGCCAATTGACCGAGGCCGTGCGCCGCCGTCCTTATTCGGTGGTGCTCTTCGACGAGGTGGAGAAGGCCCACGCGGACGTCTTCAACGTGCTGCTCCAGGTGCTGGACGACGGGCGCCTGACCGACAGCCAGGGCCGGGTGGTGGATTTCAAGAACACGGTCCTCATCATGACCAGCAACATCGCCTCCCAGCAGATCATGGAATCCAAGAAGAACGACGAGGACCTGAAGGACGCCTTGATCAAGGAACTGCGGCAGTTTTTCCGGCCCGAGTTCCTCAACCGCATCGACGACATCGTGATCTTCCACCGCTTGGGCGAGGACCAATTGGAATCCATCGTGAGCATCCAATTGGCCGGCCTTAAAGGCCGCCTGGCCGACAAGAAGATCTCCCTGGACCTGTCCAAGGGCGCCTTGGCCTACCTGGCCGAGAAGGGTTATGACCCGGTTTTCGGGGCCCGGCCCTTGAAGCGGCTCATCCAGACGGAACTGGTGGATAAGCTCGCCCTGAAGCTCCTGGATGGGGAAATCAAGGACGGGCAAAAGGTCACGGTGGACGTCAAGGGTGGGGAATTGAAGATAGGATAAACGGCAGGTCCCCGTCTTAGGTCAGGGCCCGAAGACCTTGATAGTGTTGTTATCCTCCACATAGGCGTCCCCCGAGGGGCCCAGGCAGAAGTAGTCGAAATTACCCAAGGCCCCCGGGCCGCTGTTGCCCCATTGGCACAGGTATTTTCCGTCCAGCGAGAATTCCGAAACCCTCCGGTAGGAATAATCCGAGACATAGAGGATTCCCTTGGCGTCCACGCAGATGCCGCAGGACAGGGAGCCGAACTGTCCGGGGCCCGAGCCTCGTTCCCCGATTTGCCCCTCGAAGGTTCCCGTATCGGTGTATTTATAGACGCAAAAATTATTGTAATCCGGCGTGTAGACGTTCCCCCACTTGTCGCAAACGATCCCGTCCGGATCGCTGGCGGCGGCGTCCCAGGCGCCTTGGGTGGACCAAGAGGTGATGAGGTTGCCGCTGTCGTCGAATTTTTCGACATTTTGGTTCACGGCGTCC
>DATKNU010000085.1:0-2103 GCA_035541195.1 bacterium | reverse complement strand
TGGAGATCTACCAGAAATACCCGGAAGCCTCGGGCTATTGCGCCGCCGGACTTTACCATTGCGCCGACATCGAGGTTGAGACGACGTCCGCGCCGAAAATGGCCAATGATTACCTGCAGATCATCTTTGACCATTACGCCTCAGAGGTGGATTGGACCAACAAAGCCAAGGAACTTTACGAGGAGGTCAACCATGTGCGTTGAGCGAAAGCCGGGTCTTCGGTTTTTATTGGCCGCGGTCCTGATGCTGGCGGCGGGCCGGGCGGCCGCCCAGGACTCCACGCCGACCCCTTCAGCGGTTTCCGTTTCCGCGGGGGAGGCGGCCCCGGAAGGAGCCGCGAGGGTCCGCATCTCGGACAATGTGGGGTTTTACTATTTCGTTTCGGCGGGTTACTTGGTTTCGGATGACTCGAAAGTCCCCTCGCTGGGCAAGGTCACCGGCGACTTCCAAGGGAAGATGATTTTCGGCACGCCCCAGAAGGTCTATGTGCGATTGGTCAACGCCCTGGTGAAGCCCGGGGATTTCTTGGTCGTTTACCGCATCGACGGCAACGTGGAGGAGGCCCAGGCGGGTTTCGTGGGCGAAAGGGTCCGGAACCTGGCCATCCTGCAGATTGAGGAAGTCCAGGCGGACCGCTGCCTGGCCGTGGTCAAGGAAAGCTTTGGGCCCTTCCGCGAGGGGGACTTGGTGAAGTCCTATGGCGACGAGATCCTGCGTTGGAAACAGGCCCAACACCGCAAACTGTTGCCCTCCAAACCGATCCATTGCCAGGTGGCCGACGGGACGGATGGGATGGAGCATTACGCGCAAAACCAATGGGTGATCCTGACCGCCGGGCAGAAAGACGGGGTGGTGGAAGGCCAAATGTTCAAATTGCGCCAGAGCGATTCCACGGGTTTTTTGTCCGAACCCGTGCATGACCCCTTGGGGGACGCCCAAGTTTTTTACGCGGGGCCAAACTACTCCATCGCCCAGATTTTGCGTTGTTCCGAGCCGATTAAGAAGGGCTTTGAGGCCTGGTATCAGCCTTGATCGGGACGGCGTCTGGGGTTGGTTTGTTGAAGGACAGGTCGAATCATGAATCCGGGGGATGACGCCTACTTTTCCAAGATTCTGGACTTGGTCCACCGGATCAAGGGTTTCGACGGCCAAAATTACAAGGTGAATTACGTCAAGCGCCGCGTCGCGGTGCGCATGCGGGCGACCAAGAGCGGCACCTACCGGGACTATTTCCAGTTTCTTTCCCAAAACCAGGAAGAAGCCACCCATCTCTTGGACCGCTTGACGATCCACGTGACGGAGTTTTTCCGGGACCCGGAAATCTATGAAGCCTTGCGGGAAAAGGCGATTCCCGAGCTGATGAAGTCGGCCCTGGACAAGCGGATCCGGGTTTGGTCGGCGGCCTGCAGCACGGGGGAGGAGCCTTATTCGCTGGCGTTCCTCTTGGGCGAGGTCCTGGCCCAGGATCCGGATTTCACCTTTGAAATCCTGGCCACCGACGTGGACGCGGCCAGCTTGAAGACGGCCCGTTGGGGGGAATACCCGGGGGAAAGCGTGAAAAAACTTTCCAAGAAAACCCTGGGGAAGATGTTCCGGGTGGAAGGCACAAGGTTCAAGGTGCTGCCCAGCCTGCAAAAACGCGTCCGGTTCGCCCAATTGGACCTGCTGGGGGCTTGGCCCGGGGACTTTGCGGCTTTCGACTTGATCCTGTGTCGCAATTTGCTCATCTATTTGACGGCGCCCCAGCAGCAGAAGCTGTACGAGGGTTTTTCCCGGGTCTTGAACCCGGGGGGCTTTTTGGTTTTGGGTTTGACGGAAACGCTTTTGGGGCCGGCGCGGGACCTTTACCGCTGCGTGGACATCCGCAGCCGTTTTTACCGGCTGGCCGCCCATTCGGCGCAGGCCCGCGGCTAGGGCCGGGATCTTAGGGTGGAGGGCGGACGTTGGACAAGGCGCAAGACCATATCAATTTAGGCGTGGCCTTTTCCGTCTCCAAGCGCTACGAGGACGCCATCGGCGAGTTCAAGAAGGCCTTGGAACTCAGCCCCCAGGACGGGGAAGTGCTGTTCCAATTGGGGACCCTTTTCGGGCAAATGGGGAATT
>DATKNU010000084.1:0-2866 GCA_035541195.1 bacterium | reverse complement strand
GCGGGCCCCGCCCCCGGTGTCGATCTCATCAAAGATCAACGTGGGGATCTTGTCGCTGTCCGCCAGGACCGTCTTGAGCCCCAACATGACCCGGGACGCTTCCCCGCCCGACGCCACCTTGGCCAAGGGCCGGAGGGGTTCGCCCGGATTGGCGGAAAAAAGGAACTCGACCCGGTCGAAGCCCTGGGGGCTCAAGAGCCGCCCCACCGGGCTGTCCTCGGGTTCCAGGGCGGTCACCGAGAGGCTCAATTGGGCCTGGGCCAATCCCAATTCGCCCAAGGCCTGTTGCACCTGCCGGGCCAAGGTCTCGCCCGTGGCAAGGCGTTTGGCGCTCAAAGCTTCCGCGGCCTTGAGATAAGCCTCCGTCCCGGCCTTGATCTGGGTTTCCAATTCGGCCAGCCGCCCTTCCCGGCCCGAGAGGCTTTTCAGTTCGGCGGTGATTTGGCCGTGGAATTCCCGGATGGCTTCCAGGGAAGCCCCATATTTCTTTTTCAGGTGGTGCAGGCTGTCGATTTGATCGGACAATTCCTGGTATTCGGCGTCGCTGAAGGAATAACCGCCCAGCTTCTTGGACAGCTCGAAGGAAAACTGGCCCAAGGATTCCTGCAGGGCCTGGGCTTCCTTCAAGAGGCCCTCCAGGCCCGGATCCAGCTTGGCCGCGTCCTGGAGGCGGGACACCGCGTTGCCGAAGAACTTGTCGGCCCCCCCGCCTTCCGCCGAATCCAACCAGCCCTGGGACTCCGTGAGGTGTTTCACGATCTTCTCGGACTGCTTGTAGACCTGGAACTTCCGGGTCAGGGCTTCTTCGTCCATTTCCAGCACGCCCGAATCCTCGATCTCCTTCACTTGGAAGGACAGCAGGTCCAGCCGGCGCTCGATTTGTCCCGCGTCCCCGCCGAGCCGGTCCCGCTCCGCCAAAAGCCCCGCCAGGCTCTTATAGGCTTGGGCGGTCTTGTCGAGGAAGGCCTCCAAGTGCCCGGCGCGGTCCACCAGCAGGCGGTGCTGGGCCACGTTGAAGATGGCCTGGTGCTCGTGCTGGCCATGGATGTCGATGAGCCCCTCTCCGAGCTCGGCGATGACGGCCGCGGTGGCCAATTCCCCGTTCAGGAAACTGCGGGTCTTGCCCGAGGCCCGGGTGAATTCCCTTTTGACGATCAGTTCCCCGCCGGGCGCCTCGAATCCCCATTCGGCGAGTTTCGCCAGCAGGGGATCCCGCGGGCCCAGTTGGAACAAGGCCTCGACCAGGGCCCGCTCCTCGCCCTGGCGCAACATGTCGAGGTTGATCCGGTCGCCCAAGAGGAAATGAAGGGCGTCCACGATGAGCGACTTGCCCGCGCCGGTTTCGCCGGTCATGACGTTGAATCCGGGCCCGAATTCCAGGGTCACAGAATCCACGATGGCGAAATTTTTGATGGAAAGGCTTTTCAGCAAGTGCGCCTCACTTCGCGGTTTGAAAAAGGTAGGCCGCCTCGGCCCCCAGGAGGATGATCACCCAAGAGACGTAAAACCACAACAGGATGACCGGCACCATCCAAAGGGCGCCGTAGATGTCCGAGTGGCTCACGATGTTCACCGCGTACCAGGTGACCAGCCGCCGCCCGGTCTCGATCAAGAAGGCGGTCCCCGCCCCGGCCAGGAGGGCGGCGCGCCACTCCACCTTGGTGTTGGGGATCCAGGCGTAAAGTCCCGCGCAGACCAGCCCCAGGACCAGGTAGGGCAAGAGGGTGCCGAAAAGCCAATGGTTCAGCCAGGGATAAAACCAATGGGCTTGGGCCGCCCAGCGTTCCAAACTCAAAAGCGCGATGGCGGCCAGGGGCGCGGCCGCCAGGAAGGCCCCGTGCCGCGCGGCCTGGGTCAGCCACCCGCGCTTGGACGGCAATCCCCAGAGGATGTTGAAGGAATGCTCCACGTCCCGCATCAAAAGCAGCAGCACCAGGAAAAAGGCGCCCAGGCCGACGAGGCCCACCTTGCCCGCGTGGGCGGCGAAACGCTGGATGGAGCCCCGGATCTGCTGTTTGGCGGTCAGGTTGAGGCGCTGGATGCTTTTAAGCTCGCCCGGATCCAGGTCGAGTTGCGAGGCGTCCACCGGATAAATGAGGTCCACGATCTTGTCGAGCAGTTGCTCGCGCGGGCCCAGGAACTGGTCGGCGGACAAGACCGCCATGATGATGGCCAGGGCCGGCACCAGGGCCAGGAGGGTCTTGAAAGCCAAGGAACTGGCGTAAAGTCTCTTACGGCCCTGGAAAAGCTGTTTCCAGGCCGCCAGGGCCCTTCGCCAGCGGGGGGCGGGGGCGGGTTTGGAAAAGTGCCTCGCGCTGGATTTGAAGTGATTCACGCCTGCTCCCGGGCCGATTTGCCTTGAAAGTACCCGCCGGGGGGGCGAATTTCAACTGGAAACCAAAGGCAAAAGACAAACCCTAAGGCCGGTTCCACCGCCAAGGCACCCAGTTCACCAAGCCGCGCGAAAAAGCTTTTGAAACCATTCGGGCATTTTGAACTTTAGGTCTTTTAAAGGTTTTCTTGGTGACCTTGGCGCCTTGGCGGCGAAAAATTACTTTTGGTTCAACCCGTGGAAATAAAAAAGCCCCCGGGCCTTTCGGCCCGGGGGCTTCCCTGCTAAAAACCTAACGGTGAGTTAGATTTTCCGAACGTTTTCAGCCTTCAAGCCCTTGTCGCCGCGAGCCACGTCGAACTCGACGCGATCGCCTTCGTTAAGGCTCTTGAATCCATCCGACTGGATAGCGGAGAAGTGGACAAACACGTCCTCGCCACCGTCCTGGGAGATGAAGCCAAATCCCTTCTCATTCTTAAACCACTTCACAGTACCTTGTGCCATTTTCTGTAAAACCTCTACTCTTCTAAAAAT
>DATKNU010000083.1:0-3816 GCA_035541195.1 bacterium | reverse complement strand
CCCGCCGCCCAGGTTGCTTGGGGAGCCGGACCGATGGTATACTGGCGTATACCATGAATCGACTGATCGCGCACCTCGACATGAATTCCTTCTTCGTTTCCTGCGAACGCTTGGTGGATCCCTCGCTCAACGGCAAGCCCGTGGTGGTGGGGGGGCGCCGGGGCGAGCGGGGCGTGGTGGCGTCGGCTTCTTATGAGGCGCGGCGCTTCGGGATCAAGTCGGGCATGCCCATCCTCACCGCCGAGAAACTTTGCCCCCAGGCCCTTTTTGTGCCGGGCCACCACCGGCTTTACGGGAAATATTCCAGGAAGGTCTACGTACTTTTGAGGCGCCTGGCGCCCGTGGTGGAATATGCCTCCATCGACGAGTTTTACTTGGACTTCACGGGGTGCGAGGCCCTTTATGGCCAAGACGCTTGGCGCATCGCTCGGAAGGTCCGGGACGCGGTGCTTGAGCGGTCCGGGCTTTCCTGCACGGTGGCCATCGCTTCCAACAAATATGTGGCCAAGATCGCGGGCAAAACCGTGAAGCCCAGCCCCACCGCGGCCGCGACTTACCCCGGGGGGGAAAACAACCTCGGCGTCATCGTGGTGCCGGCCGGGGAAGAGCAAAAGTTCCTGGCGCGCCTTCCCATCCAGCGGCTGCATGGCGCCGGGGAGAAAACCCAACCCCGGCTCCTTGAAATGCGGCTCAAGGTCATCGGCGACATCCTGCCGATTCCCTTGAACAAGCTTCAAAAGGCCTTTGGGCCCTCCGCGGGACAGTGGTTATACGAGGCGGCCCGGGGATTGGACGATTCACCCGTCACGCCCCATCACCGGGCCAAGAGCGTGGGCAATGAGACCACCTTTGAGGCCGACACGGGGGATTTGGACAAGGTCCGGCGGACCCTGGCTTGGCTTTCGGAGAAAAGCTGTTACCGCCTGAGGGCCTTGAAGCAAAAGGCCCGCACGGTCACCTTGAAGCTGCGTTATGACGACTTCCAAACCTTGACCCGCGCCCGCACCTTGGCGCAGCCCACCCAGGACGACGTCCAGGTGATGGAAACCGTTTGGGCGCTTTTCACCGAAGCCCACGTGAGGCGGCGCAAGATCAGGCTTTTGGGCGTCAGCCTTTCCAAGTTCGAGCGCGGGCAAGAAGAGCAATGGCTTTTCCCCGAGATGGGGTCCGCCAAGCGGGAAGCCCTCTACCAAAGCGTGGACGCGGTCAAACGCAAGTACGGCTTCCATAAACTGGAAAAGGCGGCTTCCCTGGCCCCGCGCCCCTCCCCGGGTCCCTCGCCTTTCCAGAAGCCCAAGGGCCGCTGAATTATTTCTTCAAGCGGGCGGGCTTGGGATACCATAGGTTCCACTTCTTCCCCAGGAGAGAGTCGGATGGGCCCCACGGCCAAACCCAATCTTCCCGCCCCGCCCCCGCTTTCGCGGTTTTTATTGTGGCAAATCGTGGGGCTGGTGGGCTTCCTGCACATCCTTTATTACGCCCCGGCCGACGATCCCACGCCCTTGGTTTTCCTCTGCAACGCCGTGGTTTTTTTGTTGGTCTATCCGGCGCTTTATTTTTATCCCCGGCTGTCGGTGCCTTCCTTCCTGAAGGCCTTGGTTTCGCCCTTGCACGCGGCCCTGCAGGTCTTGCTTCTCATCGCGACCTACCTTTGGGTGGTCTACGCGCTCTACGCCAGCCATTTCACGCTGGACCATGTGGCGGTTTGGGAAGTTTGGTCCACCTACTATCCGGTGCTTTTCTTGTTGTTCGTGCTGGATTACGTCCTGTTCTTCCGGCACTTGTTCGGGGTCAGCGGCCAGGAACACAGTTTTTGGTCCTCGGCGGGAATCTTGTCGGACGCGGTCAGTGGGGTGGTCTTAGGTTACGGGCTGGGGCGCACGCTGGACAATAAGTGGGGCATGTTTTTCGGGGGAGACCCGCAACGGGTGATGTTTTGGTTGGCCTTCATTTTGGTGGGTGTGGCGGCGGTGGTTTGGTTCAACGCCAAAACCCGGAAAGGTTGAGACTTGGCCGAGGAAAAAAAAGCCGCTAAGAAAAAAACGAGGGAATCCCGATCCCTCTGGCGCCTGCTTTTTTGGGAAGCCCTGGCCGCCGCGGGTTATTATTGGATGACGCGCCACGCCTCCCCGCCCGAATGGAAAACCTCGCTCTTGCGGGAAAACGCGGTTTTTTTCCTGGCCGCCTACCCGCTGCTTTTCCTCTACCGTTGGGTGGGGGTGGAAGGCTTTTGGGGGGTGCTCCTGGGGCCCTTGGCCCTGGTCCTGGGATTGGCCCTGGGGGTCAGCAGCTATCTTTGGTGCGAGTATGGGTTCCTTTTGGCGAAGCTTCCCTACGCCGGCATCCTGCGGGCCCATTGGATCATTTTAGGGTTGTTCTTCGCGCCTCTTTACCTGCTTTTGCTGCGCAACCTCATGGGCGTCAGTAAAATTTATTACACCATGGAAGAATGCCTGGCCTTGGGCCTTTGGACGGTTTTGGGCGGCGGCACGGGTTTTTGGTTGGGCCGAATCCTGGACGATCATTTCAGCCAGACGCCTTTTTTCATGGACCACCGCTTCATCCTTTGGCTGGGGCTGATTTGGTTGGGGGCGATTTTGGCGCTTCTCCTCGCCCGCAAGAAAAAGTGAGGGGCTATGCCTAAGCTTTTTCCAGGCCGCTACCGGGCCCAAATCGAAGGCCCTTTCGTGGTTTTCCTCGTGGGCATGCGCGTCAATTATTTTTGGATGGTTTGGAAATGGCTGCCGGTGGCCTTGGCCATGGGCCCCCTGCTCAAGGCCTTGCGCCGGGATCCCGCCAAAGGCTTCCTGCATGGGGAAGCCTATCTGAACGGCCGCGGCGCCTTATGGATCCAATATTGGCGTTCCCAAGAGGACTTGGAGCGGTTCGCCCGTTCCCCCCAAGAACCCCACCTGGAAGCTTGGCAGGCCTTCAACCGCAGGGTGGGGGTGGGGGGGCAAGTGGGGATTTGGCACGAGATTTACCGCGTGGAAGCGGGAAACTACGAATGCCTTTACAACAACATGCCCCTTTTCGGCTTGGCCAAGGCCGGCGCCCACTTGCCGGCGGACGCCGATTACGAAAGGGCCCGCCGCCAGCGCCCCTGAAGCCTCCCGGCGACGCGGAATTGCCCGAAAAAAACAGCAATCCATCACCAGGCCCCGCCGGCGGGCGACTTTGGGGATGACTAAAATCCAACATTGGGTATGATGAGGTTCATGTAGTCCAGGGCCCCGGTTGGGGCCGCTCCGGATTTTTCAGGGTCAAGGGAATCCGGGGGTCCTACTTATAAGTCTTAGGAGGCCGGGAAATGGTTCGTAAAAAGCAGGGCGGGTTTACTTTGATTGAACTGATGATCGTTGTGGCGATCATTGGCATTTTGGCGGCGATCGCCATCCCGCGTTTCGCCCAAATGTTGGAAAAGTCTCGGGAAGGCGCCACCAAGGGGAATTTGTCCAGCCTCAAATCGGCCGCCTCGATCTATTACGGGGACGTCCAGGGCGTTTGGCCGACCACTTTGAATGCTCAGTCGGTTTATTCCTTCAGCAAGTACCTGGACAGCATCTATCCGGTCAAGGTGACCGGGGCCTTCACGGCGGGCGTTTCGTCCCCGGTGGGGTCCAATGTCAAGATGACCGCCCAGGGAACCGGGCCCACGGTGGAAAGCAGCGGCTGGATGTATGACAGCACGGGCGGCGTCATTTACGTCAACAGCACGGTGAAAGACTCCAAGCTCATCCCTTATTCTTATTACGGTTTCGAATAAGCCGGGTTGAAGCGAGAAGGGCGGCCCCGCCGGGGGCGCCCGTTTTTATT
>DATKNU010000082.1:0-7286 GCA_035541195.1 bacterium | reverse complement strand
CAGCGAAAAGAGCCCCAGCTTCATCGTGTCGCCTTCCCGCCATACCTTCCATTGCTTTGGTTGCGGCAAGGGCGGCAACGTCATCACCTTCGTCATGGAAATGGAAAAAATGCCATTCCCCGAGGCGCTCAGGCTCTTGGCCGGGAAGGCGGGGGTGGTTTTGCCAACGCCCCAGGACAGCGCCCGGGATGTGGAGTCGGACCGCCGAAGGGAAAGGATGTTGGCCCTCAATGAGCTGGCGGGGAAGCTCTACCATGAAAAACTACTCTCCGCCGAGGGCCAGGGGGCCCGGGATTATTACAAGGGCCGGGGTTTTACCAAGGAACTGGCTATCAAGTTCCAGATCGGTTATGCCCCTCCGGGCTGGGATTTCCTAAAAAATGCCGCCCAAAAGGCCGGTTTTACCCAAGAGGAGCTGCTGGCGGCGGGGCTTTTGGTGCACAACGAGGAAAAGAACACCTACTATGATAAATTTCGGAATCGGCTCATCTTTCCCGTCTTCAATAATTATGATAAAATCATCGCCTTTGGCGGCCGGGCCCTGGGGGAAGATCCCGGACCCAAATACCTCAATTCGCCTGAAACCCTCCTTTTTAGAAAAGGTGAAACGCTTTATCTATTGAACGCCGCGCGGGATGGAATCCGGCGGGCGGGATTCGTATTAGTGGTCGAGGGTTATTTCGACGCCCTGGCCCTGCATTTGTTCGGGTTCGACAACGCGGTGGCCACCCTGGGAACGGCTTTGACGCCCCAGCATGGCCCCTTGCTGAAACGTTACACGAAGGATGTGGTTTTTTCCTACGACGCGGACGCGGCGGGACAAGCCGCGGTCTTGCGGGGATTCGAGCCCTTGATGCAAGCCGGGCTCAACGTCAAGGTCCTGGTCATTCCGGACGCCAAGGACCCGGACGAGTATCTGCAGAAGCACCCGAAGGAAGAGCTGGCGGCGCTCATCGCCCAAGCGCCGGACTTCTTCCGTTGGTGGGCGGCGGCCTTGAAGAAAAAAATGCCGGGAGCGCGCAAGGAAGAGCTGATCCGGGCGCTCCAGGAATTCGTGCCGCTCTTGACGCAGATCGATCGGGAAGGCGCGGTGCAGGCGGCCTGCGCGGCCATCGAATCCGAGTTGTCCTTGGACAACCGGGATTTGTTGACCCTGGTGAACGAGGCGCGGAAGAAGGGCGGCCCGAGGCGGGCGCCCCAGGAAACTTCGGGCGCCCCGGCGGCCCCGCCCAAGGCGGCGGCCGGCGGCGACGAGATTGAGAGCGATTTTTTAGCCCTGCTCACCGAGGAGCGGGGCGAGTTCGTGCCCTGGGCGGCCAACGAGTTGTCGCCCCAGTATTTCGGCCACGAGGGGTTCCGCCAGATTTTCGAGCGGCTCAGCGCGGGCGAGATGAAGCCCTCGGAGCTGAACGCCGTGCCCGAGTTGGAGGCTTCCTTTTTGCGGCTGGAGGCCCGGGCGGAAAAGCGCAAGGCCGACGCCGCGCTGTGGAAGAACAAGTCCGCCGACGAGGTGGAGCTGAAGGAACGGCAGATCCGGGAAGCCATGATCCTGGAGTTCGCCGCCGAGATCAAGAAGCGTTACGTCAAGCGGGAGATGGACGACCTGAAGCAGAGGCAGGGCGAGGCGGAAAAGGCCGGGCGCTTGGACGAGGCCCTGGGATTCGCCCGGCAAATAGGCGAGCTGAAGAAACAATTTTCATAGAAGGCGGCATTGCATGAAGCCAGCGGCTGGAAAACCGAAGTCCGACCACGTCAATAAGATCCTGGAAGTGGGCAAGGAAAAAGGGTACATCACCTATAAACAGGTGAACGACATCCTGCCCGACGAGGTGGTCTCCTCCGAGGAGATCGACGACATCCTGCTCATGCTGGGCGAGAACGACATCAAGATCGTGGACCAGGAAGAAAAAGCCGCGGCCATCCCCGACGGCGACAAGGAAGTGGGCGCGGCCCCCGGCGCCTCCTCCAAGGACGAGGACGACGAGGACGAGGAAGAATTCGACAAGCCCTTCGAGACCTCCGGCGTCGAGACCCGCATGGGCGACCCGGTGAAGATGTACCTGCACGAGATGGGCCGCATTTCCCTGCTGACCCGCGAAGAGGAAATCGCCATCGCCAAGCGCATCGAGGCCGGCGAGTTCAAGGTGGAAAAGGCCGTTTTGGGGTCCTCCCTGGGCTTCCAAAACCTGCACGAGCTTTTCACCAACATCATCAAGAAAAAGAAGACCCTGCAGGAAACCATCGACCTGGACCCCTACGCGGACCTGCCGGGCGGCGTACCCGAGAAGCAGATCTACGCCAAGATCCGAAAAAACCACGCCAAGCTCAAGGTCATGGAACGCCAGATCAAGGCCCTGCAGCACAAGGTGGGCCTCAAGTCCCTGAGCGCCGAGAAGAAAAAAGCCATGGCCGAGGCCTTGGACATCAAGCTCATCGACCTCATCTGGCTGGTGAAGGACTGCCAGTTCCAGAAAAAGGTGAAGGAACGCCTCATCGAGAACCTGCGGGAGCACGGCGAGAAGATTGAGGAGCAGGAACACGCCATGCACGTGCAGGAAAAGCAGATGAAGCTCACCCCTGAGGCCTACATCAAGCTGCCCAGCCTTTTGAAGCACGCCACCCCGGCGGACCTGAAGCACCTGGAAAAGAAGAGCGCCCTTAAGGGCGAGGAATTCCACAAGGTCTGCGCCCATTGGGAGGAGGCCCGCCGCAACATCAAGCACCTTGAGAAGATCGGCATGGCCACCCGGGACCAGATGAAGGTCATGATGAAGAGCATCCGGGTGGGCGAGCGCGAGGCCTATTACGCCCGCATGGAATTGGTGGAGGCCAACCTGCGCCTCGTCATCTCCATCGCCAAGAAATACACCAACCGGGGCTTGCCCTTCCTGGACCTCATCCAGGAAGGCAACATCGGCCTGATGCGCGCGGTCGAGAAGTTCGAGTACCGCCGCGGCTACAAGTTCTCCACTTACGCCACTTGGTGGATCCGCCAGGCCATCACCCGCGCCATCGCGGACCAGGCCCGCACCATCCGCATCCCGGTGCACATGATCGAGACCATCAACAAGTCCATCAAGGTGTCGAGGGACCTGGTGCAGGAACTGGGCCGGGAACCCTTGGCGGACGAGATCGCCGAACGCCTCGAGATGCCCGTGGAGAAGGTGCGCGCCATCCTCAAGATCGCGCAGGAGCCCATCTCGCTGGAAACCCCGATCGGCGAGGAGAAGGACAGCCATCTGGGCGACTTCATCGAGGACAAGGACGTCATCAGCCCGGCCAACGCGGCCGCCTTCGTGCTGCTTCAAGAGCAGATTTCAAAGGTCTTGGGCAGCCTGAAGGACCGGGAAGCCGAAGTGTTGCGCCTGCGTTTCGGGCTTAACGACGGTTATCCCCATACCTTGGAGGAAGTGGGCAACACCTTCAAGGTGACCCGCGAGCGCGTGCGGCAGATCGAGGCCAAGGCGCTGCGAAAGCTACGGCACCCCTCCAGAAGCCGTAAGCTGAAAGGCTACTTAGACTAAGAGGGTGCCGGTATCCCGAGCGAAAGCGAGGGAAGGCATTCCCTCCCGAAGCCGTAAGCTCAAAGGTTGCTTAGGCTTAAGAGGGCGCGGGTGGGATTGACCCTTAAAACCAGCTGACTTTTTGAAAAGGCGGGTGATTTTCACCCGCCTTTTTTATTATCCTTTCCCCATCCTGGTTGAAAGGCGCGTCCATGTCCCTTACCCCCTTCGGTTTCCCCGCCGGTCCGGATGTTCCCCGGGAGGCGCAACGACAAGCCAAAAAGAAGGTCCAAGGTTGGGCCCGGGCGAAGAAACTCAAGGTTTTTTCCTTGGGGCCCCGAAGGCTCACGGAATCCCTCAAGCGGTTTCCGGGGAAGATGTGGGCCTTTAAGCCGACTCCCTCGGATTGGTGCGTCGGGGAAGTGATTTGGCACCTAGCGGATCAGGAAGCCAACCTTTATTTCAGGCTGCGCAAGGCCGTGACCGAGCCGGGCGGCCCAGTGCCCAGTTGGGACGAGAACCTTTGGTCCAAGAAAACCCTCTATCGCCAGGCGGATTTCGGGCAGGGCCGGGACGTCTTTGCCATCCTGCGCCAAGCCAACGCCGCGTTGTTGAAGCGCCTGCCCGCCACGGCCTGGAAAAACAAGGTTTCCCATCCTGAGTTCGGCGAGATATCGGTGGACTACATGGTGGGCCTTAATATTTGGCACACGGAACACCACTTGGGCCAGATGGCCAAGCGGCTGCGCCAATGGAAAGAAAAGTAGCCATGGGCAAGGTCTCCTTCCGGGCCAAAATCGAAAAAGAAGGCGTCAACCCCTACGTGGATCCGCCTTTGGGGACCGCCGGGGTCCTGGGCCGCCCGGGCGGCGTGGTGCCGGTCCGGGTGCTTTTGGAAGGAAAACCCTTTTCAGCCAACCTGATGCCCCTGGGACAAAAGCGCACCCGGGCCAAGCCCGGCACCCACCACCGGCTTTACCTGCATGGCGTCATGCGCAAGGCCATTGGCAAGGACGTGGGGGACCGGGTGAAGGTCACCTTGGCGCTCGACCCCCAAAAAAGGGAAGAACCCATGAATCCCGCCTTGGAAAAGCGCCTGCGGAGGAACGCGAAAGCCCGGAAGGTTTTTGAGGCTTTCAGCCTCTCGCGCCGCAAGGAACTCAACCGCTACTTAAACCACCTCAAGGGCCGGGAAGCCCTGGCGCGGAACCTGCGGAAGGTGATGGGCTATTTGACGAACCCCGGGGCCACTTGGTTCGGAAAAGGGAAGTAAGGGTTAAGCGGGCCCGGCGAACAACAACAAGATGACCAAGGCCTTGAGGCACAGGAAAAATAGAAGGCCCAGCCCGATGATTTTCCAAAGGGAGGGCTTTTTGTTTTTTCCGGCCACCCAAGCCCAGCCGCCCAAGGCGAAAGCCAGGAAAAACAAGGCAAGGCCGAAGGCGAAAAAGGGAGCCTCCCGGCCGAACCCTTTGGCGGGATGGCGCAGGGCCAGGCATCCCCCCAACGCGGCCAAACCGGCCAGCATTCCCGCCATGTAACGAAAGACAAAGGCCATTGCCCCCCCTGGAGCCGAAACGAAAGGCCCTTGATTTAGGGTGAGGGCCCCGGTTAATTTACTATATGAACATATTGGAATATAGTTAAAACCAGGGGGCCCCATGGTTGATCTGGCCTTTGTTTTCAAAATCAAAGCGGATTTTTTGAGGGCCTTGGCCCATCCGGTGCGGCTTAAGATCATCGAGCACCTGAAGAACCGCGAGCAATCCGTCGGCAAAATGGTGAAGAGCTTGGAGGTGGAACAATCCAGCCTTTCCAAGCACCTGGCCATCCTCAAGCAGGCGGGCATTTTGAGTTCCCGACAGGTTAAGGTCACCGTTTATTACTCCATCCGGGACAGGGGCATTTTCGACGTGCTCAGGCCCACGTCGCTTTTTCTGAGGAAGAGATTGAAGGAAAGCCAGGATGTGCTCGCGCATTTGGGCGAGGGTTGAGGGGACGAAGTGAATTTGACCCGCCGGTTGGCATGGTTTCTTTTCATGATGGCGTTGGCCGCCCCCCTGGGGGCCGGCCAGGACCCGATGGCGTCCTGGATGGAGGGACAACCGGTCAGCCCCGCTTGTTTGCGGCAATTGGAACAAGCGGACCTGGCTTTTCTGTCCGGGGAGTCCTCCGGGAATGTTCCGACGACGGTTTCTTCCCGGTTTTTGGGCGGGCTGGACGCGGGAAACGGCGACGCCTTGGCGGTCGGGCTGCGGTTGGTGCCCCTGCTCAAAGGAGACGCCGCGCAAGCGGTCCTAAAGGGCCTGGGGGAGGCCATGGCCAACCATCCCCAGCTTTTTTTGCGGGCCCTCCAAGAGTTCCTTGATTTTTCCCGGAAGAACGGGCAGGCCGCCGCCCTCAAGGAAACCCTCTGGGACGCTTTTGTGGGGGCCGACTTCGGCTACGCCCAAGACTTGAACGCGCAAGCCAGGGACTTGAGGCGCCGCAAGGCCTTGTTGGAAAACCTGGCCGATCCGAGCTTCCAGGAAGCGAAGGGCTTCACGCTTCAAATGTTGCGGGAAAAAATCCGGGAAATGCCCAGCGGATCCTAGCCGGCGCGGAGGAATCCCCCTTGTTCGTCCCCAAATCGGTGGTCTGCCTGAGGGATTATTCCTGGAAGCAATTCCAGGCCGACGCGGGCGCCGGCCTGGTGGTGGGTTTGGTGGCGGTCCCCCTGGCCATGGCTTTTTCCATCGCCTGCGGCCTGCCCCCCGAGCGGGGCCTTTATACGGCGGTGGTGGCCGGATTCCTCTTGTCGGCCTTGAGCGGAAGCCGGGTGGCCATCGGCGGGCCCACGGGGGCCTTCATCGTGGTGATCGCCGGGGTGGTGGGCCGCTATGGTTATGAAGGATTGGCCTTGGCGACGGCCATGGCGGGCCTGCTGCTGGTGATCCTGGGTTTGGCGCGGTTGGGCGGCTTCGTGAAATTCATCCCGCCCCCCGTGGTGACCGGGTTCACGGCCGGCATCGCGGTTGTCATCTTCAGCACCCAGATCAAGGATGGGCTGGGCCTGCCCCTCGCGTCCTTGCCGGCGGATTTCATCCCCAAATGGGCGGCCTATCTGAAGGCCCTGCCCGATTTGAACCCTTACGCCTTGGGCTTGGGATTCTTGACCGCGGTTGGCACGCTGGTTTGGCCCCGGGAATGGAAGGTGCCCGGCTCGCTCATGGCTTTGGTGGCCGCGTCCCTGGCGGCGCAGGCCGCCCACCTGCCGGTGGAAACCATCGGGTCCCGTTTCGGCGAAATCCCCGCGGGCTTGCCGTCCTTCCATTGGATCCATGGCACGGGGGCGGATCTTCTCAGGCTCCTGCCCTCGGCCTGCCTGATCGCGGGCCTGGCCGCCATTGAATCCCTCCTTTGCGCCGTGGTGGCGGACCGCTTGATTGACGGGCACCACAAGTCGAACCTGGAACTGGCCGCCCAAGGCGTCTCCAATGTCGCTTCGGCTTTTTGGGGCGGCATCCCGGCCACGGGGGCCATCGCCCGTACAGTTACCAACGTGCGCAACGGCGGAAGGACCCCGGTGGCGGGCATGATCCACGCTTTAGTCGTGTTGGCGGTGTTGCTCGCGGCGGGGCCCCTGGCGGCCCGGATTCCCTTGGCGGCTCTCTCGGGGATTTTGGGGGTGGTTTGCCTGCATATGTTCGAATGGTCCGCCGTCCGCGCGGCCTTGAAAAACGGATGGGAGGGGGCCCTGGTCTTTGGGCTGACTTTCTCGCTGACGATCTTCACCAACTTAAC
>DATKNU010000081.1:0-6809 GCA_035541195.1 bacterium | reverse complement strand
CCCAAAACCTCGTCCACGATGATGCCCACCCGGGAATCACCCACCTCGGCGATCAACACCGTTTCCACCGAGCGGGATACGCCCGAATGGGCGTCCGGCATCTCCAACAGCTCGGTCAAATAATATAAAGGAATGACCTCGCCCCTCAACAACAATGCTTCCTGTTGTTGGATGTATTTCTTGTCCGCCGGGGTGATGTCCAGGGTTTCCACGATCCCCACCACGGGCACGGCGAAACGCTCGTCCCCGCAGCGGATCAACAGCGCCTTGATGATGGCCAGCGTCAGGGGGAACCGCAACAGGAAGCTGGTGCCCTGCCCCTTGCGGCTTTGGATGCGGAAAGTGCCGCCCATGGATTCCACCTTGGTCTTGGCCACGTCCACCCCCACGCCCCGGCCCGAGATCTCGCTGGCCGCGTCCATGGTGGAAAAGCCCGGCAAGGCGATGAGGCGCACCGCTTCCTCGTCGCTGAGCCGTTGCACCTCATCCCGGCTGAGCAACCCCTTGGCCACCACCTTGGCCTTGATGACGTCCGGGTCGATGCCCCGCCCGTCGTCGGCCACCGAAATGACCACGAAGGACCTTTCGCGCTTGGCCTCCAGCCGGATGACCCCATAGGGTTCCTTGCCCTCTTTTTCGCGGTCCGCGGGCAATTCGATGCCGTGGTCCACGGCGTTGCGCAGCAGGTGCACCAGCGGCTCGCCCATTTCCTCGATGACGGTCCGATCCAGCTCCACGTCCGCCCCGGCCATCTCCAGGTCCACGTCCTTGCCCAACCCCTTGGCCAAGTCCCTCACCATGCGGGGGAAACGGTCGAAGATCTGTTTGACGGGCATCAGGCGCACTTTGGTGATCTCGTCCTGGAGCTCGTCGGTGATGTGGTTCAGTTGGGAAAGGGGTTCGTTCAGGTCCTTGACGTCGCTGGTGGCCACCACCTGTTCGAAACGGATCTTGGCGATGACCAATTCCTGGACCAGGGACATGAGTTTGTCCAGTTTGGTGGTATGGACCCGGACGGTCGGCAGCACAAAGGATTTTTCCTCGGCCGTCGCCGGCGCCGAAGCGCCGGGCATCCGCCCCGGGTTCAATTCCGGGCCCGGGAGGCCGGGATCCCAAGGCTCGACGCGCGCCCCCTTCACCTCGAGGATTTGGAGCAACGACGCCTCCAAATCCCCCGCCTTTTGGTCCGTCACCACCAAAAGCTCGAAACGGCTGTCGAATTGGCCTTTTTCGATCTGCTCGGGCCCGGGAAAAGCCTTCACGATCTCGCCCCGCTCATTGACGGCCCGAAGCACCATGAAGGCCCGGACTTCCTTGAACCCGCTTTGGGGATCCACTTCCACCGCGACGCGCAAGGCCTGGAAGCCGCCCATCTTGGCCTGGGACAGGATCTGGGTTTCCTCATCGCTCAAGTGGAAGTCCGGAAGGGGCGAAGCCTCGTCGGCGGCCCGGGCCTTTTCGGCCGCCGCGGCTTCCGAAACCCGGCGCAAGGTTCCCTTCAGTTCTTCCAGGCCCTCGCCGGGTAAAAAGTCCTGGGACGAAAGCAGTTGGACCCAACTCTCCAAGCGGTCCAGGCAGTCGAAAAGCACGTCCACCAACCGGGAGGTCAGGGGCTTCTCGCCGGAACGGATGGGTTCCAGCACGCTTTCCATTTGGTGGGTTAGGGCGGCCATGGGCTCATAGCCCATGGTGGCGGACATGCCCTTGAGGGTGTGGGCGGCGCGGAAGATTTCGTTGATGGACTGGGAATGCCCGGGGTTCTTTTCGAGTTCCACCAGGGCGTTGTTCAGGTTGGAAAGGTACTCTTTGGACTCGGTTAAAAAGGCGTCTTTATAGTCGTTGTTGTTTTCCACGGCTTCCCCCAGGAGGCCATTTTAGGGGTTTCGGGGGCCTCAGCGGGATAAAAAAGAAACGATCTCCTCGGCGATGCGGGCCACCGGCAATTGCTGGTCGACCGCGCCCAGTTCCACCGCGGCCTTGGGCATGCCGTAAACCACGCAGCTTCCGGCGTCCTGGGCGTAGGTGCGCCCGCCCCCGGCGCGGATCTCCTTGAGCCCCGCGGCCCCGTCCCGGCCCATGCCGGTCAAAACGACGCCCAAGCAATGCTTGCCCGAGGCCTTGGCCACGGATTGCATCATCACGTCCGCCGAGGGCCGCACGCCCATGCGGGGCGCCGAGTCGTTCAACGCGGCCCGGTAGTTCCCCGGGCCGCCTTGGACCGTCAGGTGCCGCCCCGCGGGCGCCACATAGGCGAAACCGGTCAAGAGGGGCTGGCCTTCCTCGGCCTCCACCACCGTCAAACCCCCGCACTCATCCAAACGTTTGGCCAAGGCCTTGGTGAAGCCGGTGGAAATGTGCTGGACCAACACCAGGGCCGCCGGAAACCCCTCGGGGATTTGGGACAAAAGTTCCTGCAGCGCGCGGGGTCCCCCGGTGGAGGACGCCACCGCCACCAAGGTATGGGCGGGCGCCGAGACGGCCCGCGTGGCCGGATCCGCCTTGACCTTGGCGGATCGGCGCGCGGCCGCCGGGGAGTTTTCCGCCTCACTGCGTTTGGGTGGATGGGTCGCGGAGGCCAAGCGGACCTTTTCCAGAAGCTCCGCCCGGATGCTTTCCAAATCCGTGATGGGAATCCCCGAGGGTTTGCCCAGGCAATCCACCGCGCCGATTTCCAGCGCCTTGATGGTGGTTTCGGTGCCCTTGCCGGTGTGGGCCGACAACATGATGACCGGGGTGGGGTTTTCCACCAAAATCCGGCGCAGGGCCGTCAACCCGTCCATATGGGGCATCTCGACGTCCAGCGTGATCACGTCGGGCTTGAGCGCCTTGGATTTTTCGATGGCCTCCAGCCCGTTTTTGGCCGTGTCCACCACCGTGATGCCCTGCTGGGGGTCGTCGAGCATCTTGACCAATATCTTGCGCATGAAAAAGGAGTCATCCACCACCAAAACACGGATGAGCGAGGGGACGGAGGCCATGGCTAAAGGCGGCCCGGGTCCGGCGATCCGGCGGCTTTCAACCCAACACCCGCTTGAGCGCCTCGTGGACCCGGGGGGTTTGGAAAGGCTTGATGATGAAGTCCCGGGCGCCGGCCTGGATGGCGTCGATCACCATGGCCTGTTGGCCCATGGCGGTCACCATCACGATTTTGGCGTTGGGGTCGAAGGCCCGGATCCGCCTCACCGCGTCGATGCCGTCCATCTCGGGCATCACAATGTCCATGGTCACCAGGTCGGGCTTGAGTTGTTGGTAAAGTTCCACGGCCTCGGCGCCCGTGCCCGCCTCGCCCACCAGGTTGAAATTGTCCTTGATGATGATGTTCTTCAGGATGGAGCGCATGAAGGGCGAGTCATCCACGATCAACACGTTAACGGGCATTCAACCGCTCCTCGGTGCTGGCCGACCACTCGGAATCCGCCAGGCTCTTGATTTCGTCCAGGTTGAAAACCCGGTCCAGGTCCAGCAACAGGATCAGCCCGTTTTTCGCCTCGGCCACCCCGGACAAGAACTCCGGGCGGATGGTCAGCAAGGGGCCCGCGGGCGCCGAACGTTTGCTTTCGGGGATTTTCTGGACTTCCAAAACCTTGTCCACCAAGAGGCCCACGATCTGCCCGCCCACTTCCACCATGATGATGCGGGCGTCGGAGGTCAGGTCGCAATCCGGCAACTCGAAGCGCTTCTTGAAATCCAGCACGGAGACGATCCTTCCCCGCAGGTTCAGGATGCCCGCCAAAAACCGGGGGGCCTTCGGCATCCGGGTGATTTCGGCCACCCGGATGATTTCCCGCACTTGGCCGATGGGGAGCCCGAACTCGACCCCCGCCAAGAGGAAGACCACCAGCTTGATTTCCCGCTCGTTTTCCCCCAAAGGCAGGGCCTCGGGGTAGGAGGAGATTTCCGAATTCGTCTGGGTCATAGCCAAAACTCCGGGCGGTTGAGTTGCTTTATCTTAATACGGCCGTCGCCCAGTGAGAATTGGATTGTGCGCCCCGATTCCCCGCCCAAGTCCTCGCCCACCAGGGGGATGGACAGCGCCTTGAGCTTTTCTCGGGCCGCCGTGGCGTTGCGAAGCCCGATGGGGACCGAGTGGGACACCAGGGCCTTGAACATATTGGCCCCTCCCACCAACTTGGCTTGGAGCGCCTCGGGGGGGCTGCCCAAAAGACGCAGTTCCCCCACCAAGGCCTCAATGGCGGTGTCGGCGAATTTACCGGGGATGAAGCCGCGGGTGGAAAGCGCGCTGGAAGGCAACATGATGTGGGCCAAGCCGCCGTTTTTCGCGGCCGGGTCATAGAGGGTGACGCCGACGCAGGACCCCAGCCCGATGGCCGAGAGGGAATCCGGGAAACGCGCGACCTTGAGCTCGGCGATGCCCACGGCCCAGTCTTTTTCACCCATTGCCGGGCAATCCCAGCGTATTGGAAAAGGCCTTGAAAAGGTGGTCCAGGCTCCCCGCCTCGGGGAGCAGCAGGAACTTGGTGGTCATCTTCTGGTTCTGGGCCATGAGCTGGGTTTCGATCACGATGGCCAAATCCTCTTTTTCCTCCAACTCCACCAAAACGCTGTCCAAGATCGCTTGGGCCATGTCCATGACCAACTCGGGCAAGCCGTGCAGGATTTGGATGTGGATGAAGCGGAACAAGGCCCCTAGGTAGGCGCCGGTCAGGATGCTGCCCAGTTCCCGCAGGGCGGACTTTTCGATGTCGGACAATCCCTCGGTCGTCGGCGCGGCGGCGCCCGCGCGGGGCACCAAGGTATGGGTCAACTCGTGGATTTGGTCCAGGGGGAAAAAAACAAGCACCACACCCGTTACATCGCCGTAGACGGGAAGGCAAACCGAGGCCACGCTGGAATCGGACCCGCCCAGAAAATCCGCGATGGCGTCCGTGGGAAGCACGCAAACCTTGGAAAGCGAGAGGTCGATCCTTTGGCCGGTCAATTGGGAAAGCGCGGTGGCCGCGTTACCCGCGCCCACGTTGCCCACTTCCCGCAGGGCGTCCAGTTGAAACTCGTTGAGTGATGGCACTCGCCGCTCCGTTGGGGGTCGCCCTCTAGTTGAGCGTCTTCTTGACCGCTTCCAGGACGTTGGAGGGTTGGAAAGGCTTCACGATGAAATCCTTGGCCCCGGCCTGGATGGCTTCCACCACCAGGGATTGCTGGCCCATGGAACTGCACATGAGCACCTTGGCCGTCGGGCTTAATTTGACAATCTCCCGTACCGCGTCGATGCCGCCCATTTCGGGCATGATGATGTCCATGATGACTAGGTCGGGTTTCAGGCTTTTGTAGAGTTCGATGCCCTTGGCCCCGTTCTCGGCCTCGCCCACGATCTCATAGCCGGCGCCCGCCAGGATGTTCTTGAGCATCATCCGCATGAATGACGCGTCGTCGACCAATAAAACTCGTTGAGCCACCTCGTCCTCCCCTACTTATGTTGACCCGCGATCAAAGGGCGTTTTCGCCCTGCTCCCCCGTGCGGACCCGGATGACGTTTTCCAGGGGCATGAGGAAAAACTTCCCGTCGCCGATGCGGCCGGTCCTCACCGTGTCGAGCAACAGATCCACCGTCTTCTCGATCTCCTCATCCAGGAGCGCGATCTCCAGGCGGATCCTCGGCTGGTATTGTACTTTATAATCGGCCCCGCGGATGGAGTCCACCTGAACTTTTTGATAGCCATAGCCCGAGGCTTCCGAGAGGGTGACGCCCCGGACGCCGGCTTCCCACAGGACCTTCTTGACCTGGTCCAGCTTCTTGGGCGAGATGATGCAAACCAGTAGTTTCATGGCGTCCTATTTGATCAGTTTGGTGTTCCCCGCGCTGGGGGACGTCTGGAGCTGCTTTTTCCACGCCTCGATCTGCTGCATCACATCCCGCGCCTGGCCGGCCTTGTCCACGTCGTCCCCCGGCAGGTCCAGGTACTTTTGGAACTGGTCCAGGGCCTCATCCCACCATGATTTATAACGGTAAACCTGTCCCAGGTAAAAATGGACGTCCGAGAAATTGGGTTTAAGGTCGTGGGTCTTCTTGAGCTCCACCAGGGCCTCGTCCCACCATTGGCGCTCGATATAGACCTTGCCGAGCTGCAAATGGGCGTCCGGCGAGGAGGGATTCACCGAAACCGCCTTGGCCAGGACCTTGACCGCCTCGTCAAAGGATTTGAGGTGCAGGAAGGTCTCGCCCAACTGTTCCAGGGCCTGTTGGTATTTGGGGCTTAGGCGCAGGGCTTCCTGGAATTCCCGGGACGCTTCCTGGAATTGGCCCGTGTTCTTGTAGACCATGCCCAGCTCAAAATGCAGGGTGGGGTTGTCCGGGTCCGCCATGATCTGCTTGATCAGGGCGTCCGACGCCTCGGTCAAGACCATGCGCTTCTTGAGGGCCACCGCCAGGTTGTTCTGGGCCGTCTTATAGTCGGGCTCGATCTCCACGGACTTTTTGAAGGCGTCGATGGCCTTTTCGTATTGGCCCTGCTTGAAGTAAACCACGCCCATGTTGTTGAAGGCCTTGGCGTATTTGGGGTTGTAGCTGATGGCCAACTCGTAATGGCGGATGGCTTCCTTGGATAGGCCCGCGTTCTTGTAGGCCACCCCCAGGCTGTTGTGGATGATGGGGTTGCGGGGGTCGAATTCCAGGGCCTTCTTATACTCGATGACCGCCTCCTCGAACCGGCCTTTGTCGGCCAGGGCCAGCCCCAAGTAGGTCAGGGCTTCGGCGCTGGAGGCGATGGACACGTTCAGCTCGATGGCTTGGTTGATCTCGCGGATGGCCTCGTCGAAGAGGTTGACCTTGTAGTAATAGACTCCCAAATAAT
>DATKNU010000080.1:0-20088 GCA_035541195.1 bacterium | reverse complement strand
GTCCCGCGCCGGGGTGGGCACCAAGATCATCATGACCGGCGACCCCTACCAGATCGACAACCCCTACCTGGACGCCTCCTCCAACGGCATCGTGTACTTGGCGGAGCGTTTCAAGGGACAGGAAATCTTCGGCCACATCACGCTTTCCAAGAGCGAGCGCTCGCCCCTGGCGGCCCTGGCCGCGAAAACCCTTTAAGCCTTGGGCCGCCCCCTCATCGCCGTCACCCAGGGGGATCCCGCGGGTATTGGCGGGGAAGTCGCCCTCAAGGCCCTGAGGTCCCGCTTGGGGAAGTCCCGGGCCGACTATCTTCTGGTCGGGGGCTTTGACCAACTGGCTGGGACCGCCCGAAAAATGAGGATCAAGATTTCATTGACCCGATGGGGCCGGTTGCCCGCCCGGCCCGGCCAAATCCCGGTTTTGGACCTGGGGGCGCCGGCCAAGGTTGCGTGGGGAAAAGTTTCCAAGGCGTCCGGCGCGGCGGCGGTGCGTTACATCGAGGCGGCCGCCCGGCTGGCCCTGGCCGGGGAAGCGCAGGCCCTCGTGACGGCGCCCATCAACAAAGAGGCTATCCATCTTTCGGGTTCGCCCTTCCCGGGCCATACCGAAATGTTGGCCGAGATTTCAAAAACCAAAAAATTCGCCATGATGATGGTGGGCGGCCCCTTCAAGATCACGCTCCAATCGATCCACCTGTCCCTTCGGGACGCCGTGGGAAAGGTCACCCCAGCGGCGGTCCTGGAAAAGTTGGACTTGACCCAGCGGGCCATGACGGGCTGGTTCGGTCTCCCAAAACCCCGCATCGCGGTGGCGGGCCTCAATCCCCACGCGGGGGAAAAGGGCGCTTTTGGGCAAGAGGAGATCAAGATTTTGAAGCCCGCGATTCAAAAGGCCCGCCGAAAGGGATGGAATGTCTCCGGCCCCCATCCCGCCGACACGCTCTTTTACTGGGCGGCCCAGGGCCGTTATGACGCCATTCTTTGCATGTACCATGACCAGGGCCTCATCCCCTTGAAGTTGGCGGCTTTCGACAGCGGCGTCAACATGACCTTGGGGCTGCCTTTCGTGCGCACCTCGCCCGACCATGGGACGGCCTTCGACATCGCGGGCAAGGGCCGCGCCCGGCCCGACAGCATGGAAGCGGCGCTGGCTTTGGCCGAGAAACTGGCGGCCCGCCCCTGAACTCACTCACGGCCCTTTTCGACGAATTTGCCTATAGGCCGCGCAAGTCCGCGGGCCAAAACTTCCTGGTGGATGGGGCCATCGTGGACAAGATCGACGCGGCGATTGAGTGCCCTCCCGAAGACCGGCTTTTGGAAGTGGGCGGCGGTTACGGGGTCTTGACGGAGCGCCTGCGGCATAAGACCCGCCACCTCACGGTGGTGGAGATCGACCACAAGCTTTTCGCCATGCTGGAGCGACGTTTCGCGCTCGCGGACCCGCCCATCCAGCTGGTGAAGGCCGACATCATGAAATTTGACTTGGAATCGCTCAAACCCGCCCCCCCGGGCAAGATCACGGTGGCGGGCAACATCCCCTATTATTTGACCACCCCGCTCATCACCCGGCTTTTAACCCAATCCAACCATCTCGTGCGCCGAATCTACCTGATGATCCAAAAGGAAGTGGCCGAAAGGCTGGTGGCCGGGCCCGGCACCAAGGCTTATGGGGCGCTGAGCCTTTGCGCCCAATATTACGGCCCGGCCCGCAAGTGGGTGGACGTGCCGGCCCGTTGTTTTAAGCCCCAACCCAAAGTGGACTCCGCTTTCGTGGAATTGACCCTGCGGGAAAAACCATTGCTGGCGCCCGAGGGGGAAAAACTGTTCTTCCAACTGGTGCGGTCGATTTTCCAAAGCCGGCGCAAGGTGCTTTCCAACTCGCTTAAAAGCCTGGGCCGTCCGCCCGAACAAATCGCTCGGGCCCTTGAAGCGACCGGGGTGAGGCCCTCGATCCGGGGCGAGGAATTGGGCCTTCAAAAATTATTGGAAATGACCGAAGCGCTTTTGGCCCCCGGCGCCTAGCCTTGGGGTCGGGCTTGTTTTTGTGTTAGCATACCGATCCGGGACATCCTTCATCTTTTCGAGGTTTTTATGTGCGGCATCGCCGGTTATACGGGCCCCAAGCCCGCCATCCCCATCCTCTTGAACGGCCTGGCCAAGCTCGAATACCGGGGCTATGACTCGGCGGGGCTGGCGGTCCTGAGCCCGAAGGGCCGCCTCACCATCCTCAAAAAAGCCGGTAAAATCGGTCACCTGGTGGCGGCGGTAAAAAAGGCCGGGCTTGACCCTTCCATCCATTTCGGAATCGGGCATACCCGCTGGGCCACCCACGGGCACCCCACGGACCAGAACGCCCATCCCCACACCGATTGCGGGGGCCGCATCGCCGTGGTGCACAACGGCATCATCGAGAATTACCAAAAGTTAAAAACCGGCCTTTTGGCCAAGGGACACCGTTTCAAGTCCCAAACCGACTCGGAAGTCCTGGCCCATTTGATCGAGGAGGGGCTTCAAAAACGCCCCTGGGTGGAAGCCGTGCGCTGGGCCCTGTCGAAAATCACCGGCACCTATTCGGTGGTGGCCCTGTCCGAGGCCGAGCCCGGCACGCTGATCGGCGCCCGGTCGGGGGGCGGTTCCCTGGTGGTGGGACTGGGCCGGGGCGAGAATTTCATCGCCTCCGACGTGCCGGCGTTGCTTTCCCATACCCAGGAAGTTTATTACCTGGACGATGACGAGATGGCGGTCATCACCCCGGCGGGAAGCCGGGTGCGGGACATCGGGACGGGCCGGCCGCGTGAAAAGAAGCCCGCCAAGATCGGATGGACCGCCGAGCAGGCCGAGAAGGGGGGCTATCCCCACTTCATGCTCAAGGAAATCATGGAGCAGCCCCGGTCGCTCGAGGACACCCTGACCGGGCGCCTGGATCCCCGCACGGGCGAGGTTTATTTGGAAGGGGCCTTCGTCAAGGCGCCTTGGACCAAGCGCTTCAAAAAAATCACGCTCCTGGCCTGCGGCACTTCTTATTACGCGGCCCTGGTGGGCAAATTTCTATTGGAAGAACACCTGCGGGTTCCGGTGGAAGTGGATTACGCCTCCGAGTTCCGTTACCGCCGTCCCGTCATCGGCCGGGACCATCTGGCCATCGTCATCACCCAAAGCGGGGAAACCGTGGACAGTTTGGTGGCCCTTCGGGAAGCCAAGGCCCGGGGCGCCAAGGTGGTCGCCCTTTGCAACGTCATGGGAAGCTCGGCCACCCGGGAAGCGGACGCGGTCCTGCTCACCCGCGCGGGCCCCGAGATCGGAGTGGCCTCCACCAAGGCCTTCACCACGCAGCTGGAGGCGCTCTGGCTGCTGACGCTCCATCTGGCCCGGGTCCGTAAAAGCCTTCCTCCTAAAACCCTGAGGGAAAAGGGCCTGGCCCTGGCCTGCGTCCCCACCTTGGCCACCGCGGCGCTTAAACAGCGCAAGGCGGTGGAAAAAATCGCCAAGCGCTTCGCCGCCCACTACAACTTCCTCTATTTGGGCCGGGGCGTGAACTATCCCATCGCCTTGGAGGGGGCCTTGAAGCTTAAGGAGATTTCCTATATCCACGCCGAAGGTTATCCCGGCGGGGAAATGAAACACGGGCCCATCGCCTTGATCGATTCCCGGCTTCCCGTGGTGGCCATCGCGCTCAAGTCTTCCGCGGTTTACGAGAAGATGCTCAACAATATGGAAGAGGTGAAGGCCCGATCGGGAAAGCTCATCGCGCTGGTGGAAAAGGGCGACCGAACGGCCGCGGGGAAAGCCGACGCGGTGTTGGAGATTCCCGCCTCGCCCGAGGGCCTTTCCCCCATCCTGTCGGTGTTGCCCCTTCAACTTTTGGCCTATGAGATCGCCAAGATCAAGGGCAGGGAAATCGACCAACCCCGGAACCTGGCCAAAAGTGTGACGGTGGAGTAACCTTTTCAACAGCGGGCGCTTTCCCGATTGACCTGCCTTTAAAACCGGATAGAATCCGTCAGTCGCCGCAAGGCATTCAACTTTTTCCAAGGAGACTTTCATGGATTCCGCTTACGCCCAAACCGCCACGACCGCTGTTCCCCCCGCCGCCGCCCCGATGGCCGATTCGCCGCTGGGCGGGCTGCTCTCCCTGGCGCCCATGTTGCTCATCCTGGGGGCTTTTTACCTGATTTTCATGTTGCCTCAGAGCAAGGAACGCAAGAAGCGGGAAGCGATGTTGAAAAACATCCAGCGGGGCGATCGGATTTTGACCCGGGGCGGCCATTTCGCCACGGTGGCGGACGTGAAGGACCAGGTCGTGAGCGTGAAATTGAACGAGATCACCAAGGTGGATCTCCACCGGGATTACATCGATTCGGTGGAAAAGCCGGTTTAAAGGGGGCGATAGGTGCAAGGCCACCTTCCGGGGCGGATTTTTGTCTCCTCGTTTGGTTCCGGGCCTGATCGATTTCTTCCCATGGTTATTGGATTTCTTGGGATAAAGTAAAAAACAAGAATTTGCCGCGCGGCTTTTGTCTTCAATTATTTTTTTCCGGTATTTCACATTTAGGGCCCCTTTGGCCCGGGGAGTTGCGATATAATTCCCCCGAGTTGACAGTCATAAATGTTGCAATCTTGATTTTCATGAAGCGGGTTTCAATATGAACGACATCCTGACGGCTCAAGAACTCTCCTCCTACCTGAAGATCACCACGACCACTATTTATAAATTGGCCCAACAGGGCAAATTGCCTTCCTTCAAAATCGGCAGCGAGTGGCGTTTCAAGAAGGAACTCATCGACCGCTGGTTGGAAAAGGGGACCCAAACCACGGCCAAGCGGGTCTTGGTGGTGGATGACGAGCCCGGCATCTGCGACCTTTACGTGAAGGCCCTCGACAAGCGCCATTACTGGGTCGACGTGGTGCACTCGGGCGAGGCGGCTTTGGAGGCCGTGTCCCGCCAAGACTATGACTTCATTTTCCTCGACTTGAAGATGCCCGGCTTCAGCGGCGTGGACACCTTCAAGGAACTGAAACTGCGCAATGTCCAGTCTCTCATCATCATCGTGACCGGCTATCCGGACAGCGAACTGTTGGTGGAAGCCATGCGCTTGGGGCCCCTGACGGTCATCCTGAAGCCCTTTGACTTGGCCGAGATCAAGAAATCAGTGGAATCGCTGGTCCAGATGACTTCCCGCTAAGGGCCTTTCCCCCGGCCTTTTTCCCCGCTTCCTTTGTTTTTTCACCGTGAAAGCCCCTTCTTCCACAGGTTTTTTGGGAAAGCAGTGGCGCCCGTTCCCCGGCTTTGTTTCAATGGCGGCATGAAACCTTCCCTGTCCCAGCCCGGCGCCGGTTTTGAGAACCCGGCCTTGGCCTTGAAGGCCGAGGGGTCTTTTGACGCGGCCTTTGATTGGCAACCCTTGTTCGAGGAGCTGGCCGCGTTGGGCCCGGCGGTTTTTCTCGAAAGCGCCGGGCCGATCCTGGCGGGTGAGGCGGGACGCTGGTGCCTGTTGGCCGGCGAACCCTCCGCGGAGGTTTGGGGCCGGGGCGATCAGATCCAATCGCCCGGATCCGCCTTCGGGAATGTTTTGGATTTTTTGGACGCCCTCGCCGCCGCGCCCGCCGCGTCCCCACAGCCCGCGTGGGCGCAAGGTTGGTTCGGCGCCTTCAGCTACGAGTTCGCCTCCCCGGCGGGTTCCCGGGATGGACGCCCCGATTTTTATTTTTTCAAACCCCAAAGCCTTTGGGTCATCGACCGCCTGAACAAGACCTGGTCCCATTGGGCCGGCCCGGGGGCGGTGGCGAAAAATTCCCCGAGGGCGCGGGGGCCGGAAGGTTTCAAGGTGGGGCCCTTGACGGCGGAGGGCCAAGGATCGGATTACGAAGCGCTGGTGGAAAAGGCGAAGGACTACATCGCCCAGGGCGATATCTACCAGGCCAACCTGTCGCAAAAATTCACGGCCGCCTGGGAAGGGCCGCCCCTGGCGCTTTACCGGGCCCTGCGGGAAATCAACCCCGGCCCCTTCATGGGTCTTTTCCAAACGCCGCTCTTCACCCTGGTCTCCTCCTCGCCCGAGCGGCTCATCCGGGGCCGCGGCGGGTTGTTGGAAACCCGGCCCATCGCCGGGACCCGGCCCCGGGGAAAAAGCCCCGAGGAGGACCTGCGGTTGAAACAAGAACTCCAGAGCCATCCCAAGGAATTGGCCGAGCATTTGATGCTGGTGGATTTGTTGCGCAATGACTTGGGCCGGGTGGCCCGCTACGGCACGGTGGAAGTGAGGGACTACGCCCGGGTGGAGAGCTACGCCAAGGTCCACCACTTGGTGTCCACGGTCGAGGCCCGGGCCCGGGAGGGCGCCCCCTTCTCGGAAATCTTGAGGTCGGTTTTCCCGGGCGGCACCATCACGGGTTGCCCCAAGATCCGTTGCATGCGGATCATCGAGGAGTTGGAGGGGCGACCCCGCCATTTTTACACCGGAAGCCTGGGCTACCTGGCGCCCGGCGGTTTTTTTGACTTCAACATCCTCATCCGCAGTTTCACCCTTTGGCCCGGGGGGAACCTTGAGTTTTTCGCCGGCGCCGGCATCGTGGCCGATTCCAATCCGGCCCAGGAATACCTGGAAACCCTGCACAAGGTCGAGGCCTTGGCCCAGGCCTTGGGCACTTCCTTGTTGCCCCGATGAGCCCCCTTCTTTACTTGAAGGGCCGCCTGGTCCCGGACTCAAAGGCCCGGGTGTCCCCCTTGAACGGAACCGCGCTTTTTGGCGAGGGGCTTTTCGAGAGCCTGCCGGTTTACGGGGGCAAGCCCCTTTTCTTAAAGGACCATCTGGCCAGGCTCAAGAAAGGTTGCCGTTTCCTGGGCTGGCAGGCCGTCGCGCCAACCGAGTTCAAAAAAGCCATCCGGCTTTTCAACCGGGAAAACGCAGGTGATTACCTCATCCGTTTCAACCTGGCCCAGGAATTCACCCTGCCGGTTTCCCCCCGGACTTTCTCGCGCCGCCCGCCGCTCCTTTGGGCCTTCACCCGGCCGCTTGCCCATGGGCCGAAAAATTTTTGGCCCCTGCTGGGGCCCGTGGGCGTCAGCCCTTGGACCGTGCCGGCGGCGAGCAGCCTCCCGAATGACTTCAAGTGGGCCTTTTATATGATGACCCGCCAGGCCTATCGGAAAAAGCCGCGCTGGCGGGAGATGGTGCGGGTAAACGCGGAAGGTTTTGCGGTGGACGGGGCGGGCTCGGGGGTGCTTTGGTTTGACGGGAAGCGGGTGCTGCTTCCGCCCGCCGATTGGGTGGGGCTTGAGAGCGTGACCCAAGCCCGGGTGGCGGCCCTTTGCCGAAAGATTGGGATTGCGGTGGAACGGCGCGCTTGGAAGCCCGGCCAGGTCCTGCGGGGCGGGGAACTGATCTTCACAGGATCGGGTGTGGGCGTGATGGGGGCCACCCATTTGAACGGCAAAAAACTTCCTGGCGGGCATCGGTTGGCTTTTCGACTGTGGCAATATTACCGGGAGTGGGCCCAAAACCCTTTAAGTCATTAGAGATGAGGATGTTTTGGACTGACGCCCAAAATCCCTTAAAGTCATTAGAGCCGAGGAGGTTTTGGACTGTTGCCCAAAACCCCTTAAAGTCATTGGAACCGAAGACGATTTGGAAGGGACGGTTGGTCGCGGCCGTCTTTGGGGCTTTGTTTGGTTGGGGGGGGCGGCTAAAATAACCGGCGGATTTTATCAACGAGGAGAAAAAGAATGCCCCTGATTTTGGACGGGAAATTGGCCGCCCAGGCGGTGAGGGACGCCCTCCAGGCGGAACTTTCAAAGGTGGGCGGCGGCCTAAAGCCGGGCCTGGCCGTGGTGTTGGTAGGGGACAATCCCGCTTCCATCGTTTATGTGGGAATGAAAAAAAAGGCCTGCGAGGCCCTGGGTTATCATTCCGAGGAAATCAAACTGCCCCACGCAACCTCCCAGGAAGAATTAGGAAAAGTCATCGAGCGGCTGAATCAAGACCCCAAGATCCACGGCATCTTGGTGCAATTGCCCTTGCCGGCCCATTTGAGGACGGACCGGGTCATCGACGCCATCGATCCCCGAAAGGATGTGGATGGACTGCATCCGGCGAACCTGGGCAAACTCCTGGCCGGGGAAAAGGGCCTCCGGCCCTGCACGCCGCTGGGCGTCATGACCCTCTTGAGCCACTTTAAGATCCCCCTGGCGGGGAAAAGGGCCGTGGTGATCGGCCGAAGCAACCTGGTGGGCAAGCCCTTGGGGCTCTTGCTGTTGGAGTCCAACGCCACGGTGACTTTTTGCCACAGCAAAACGCAGAATTTGGCCGAGGTGGTGCGCCAAGCGGACATCGTGGCGGCCGCCATCGGACAGCCCCTTTTCGTGAAGGCCGACATGGTCAAACCCGGCGCCGTGGTGGTGGACGTGGGAACCTCCAAGGGGGCGGATGGGAAGCTCATGGGCGACGTGGATTACGGTCCGGTGTCCCAGGTGGCTTCGGCCATCAGCCCCGTGCCCGGGGGCGTGGGACCCATGACCATCGCCTTACTGCTCAAGAACACGTTCCAAGCCTTTCGGGAGCAGACAGGACTTTGAGCGCGCGTAAGCCACAGGGCGGGAAAAGCACCCGGGTGGTGGGCCTGACGGGCGGCATTGGCGCCGGGAAAAGCGAGGTGCTGGCCCTGCTCAAGGCCGAGGGGTTCCCCGTGCTTCAGGCCGACCAAGTGGGCCACGGGCTTCTCGCGGACAGGGCCTTCGCCCGGAAAATCCAAAAGCGCTTTGGACCGGGTGTTTTGGACTCCCGGGGGCGGGTGGACCGCCGTCAATTGGGCCGGCTTGTCTTCGCCCATCCGGCCGAAAGAAAAGCCCTCAACCAACTTCTGCACCCCCGGATACGTCAAAAGATAAGGGCTTGGGTGGGGAAGGTGAAAAAATACCGGAAAAAGCCGGCCTTGGCGGCGGTGGAAATCCCCCTTTTGTTTGAGGGAAGGGGCTATTCTTACCTGGACGGGGTCCTCAGCGTGTCGGCCCCCGCTTCGGTTCGGCATCGGCGCTTGAGGGCGCGTGGTTGGACGGCGGCTGAAATCAGCCGGCGCGAAAAAGGCCAGTGGAGCCAATCGCGCAAGGACGCCCGGGCCCATTGGGTCATCCGAAATTCGGGCAGCCGACAAGCCTTAAGGCGCCGGGTGGAGGGTTGGCTTCAGGCGGCTGGGATCAAAGAGAAAAAAGCTTAGGACCATGGAACAACTCTTAAACCGCGTCAATGCATTGAACCTACCCCAGCGTTGGATCCTGGTGCTTTTGAGCGCTTTGGCGGCCACGGTGGCCTTTGTCACCATGGCCTTGCACGACGGCAACCCGGTGCCGGCCTACCTGCTTTTCTACCTGCCCCTGGGATTGTCGGCCTTTCTCTTAGGGCCCAACTTGGCCATGATTTTATCGGGCATCGTGGCGGCGGTTTTGATCCTCAATCATTCGGTCACTTCGGCCCCCACTTGGGTGTTGCTGCTTTTCCTCGCCAGCCTTGTCGTGAACCTGTTTCTTCTCAAGCGCTGGAGCCGGGAACAGGAAGTGGAGCGGTTTTTGTACCAAAAAAACCTCGACCTGCTGGATTTGGAGCGCAACGACGGGCAGATCGCCTTCGACAAGATCCAGAAGGCCTACCAGGCCAACCAGATCAAGATCCAGCGTTACACCGCCTTAAACGAGCTGGCCCGGAACCTCGCCGTGGCCTTCAAGAGCCAGGACGTGGTGATCCTCTTGATGGAAACCATCTCCAAAACCTTCATGGCGCCGGGCGGGGTTTACACCCTCCTGCTTTTCGACAGCTCCATCGGCAAGGCCCTGCACGTGGTGCGCTACAGCGTGGACACCGACATGGACGTGAGGCTCAACCGGGAGCGGCTCAACCGCTCCGAGCCCTTCAACGCCTGGGTGGTGGCCCAAGCCAAAAGCCTTTTCGTCAACGACGCCTCCAGCGATTTTAGGTTCCAGAATTTCGCGGCGGAATCGAAGATCCGAAGCGTGGTGGCCGCCCCCTTTTTGGCCGGCAATGAGATGCTGGGCCTGGTGCGCATGGAAAGCGGCGCCCCGGGGGTTTTCCGGCAGGACGACGCGAGGCTGCTCTCCAATTTCGCGGATCTTGGCACGGTGGCCCTGGAACACGTGGCGCTTTACAAGCAAACCATCGAATTGGCCATCACGGACGGGTTGACCGGCCTTTACGTCCAGCGCTATTACAAGGAAAGGGTGCGGGACGAGGTGTTCCGGGCCCTGGAGCACCAGTTCCCCCTCTGCGTGCTCATGATCGACGTGGATCATTTCAAGTCCTACAACGACCGTTACGGCCACTTGGTGGGGGACCGGGTGCTGAAGGTCGTGGCCCAAATCCTGAAAGAAACCATCCGCACCGTGGACCTGGCGGCCCGCTATGGGGGAGAGGAATTCTCCGTGCTGCTTTTGAAGACGCCCCTGGAGGGCGCCGAGAAGGTGGCCGAACGCATCCGGCAGAAGGTGCAGGAGCAGGAAATCCTGGCCGCCAAACAGGTCACCCGCGTGACGGTCTCCATCGGCGTGGCCGAGTTGAACCCCTCGCTCAAAAATGTGGAGGCCTTCATCGATTTCGCCGACCAGGCCCTTTATCAAGCCAAGGACGCGGGCCGCAACCGCGTGCGCTTGGCCAAGCCCGGACAAACCCATGGGAATTGACCGCCAAAAAATCGCGGGCTGCCTCTTGGCCCTGGTGATCCTGGGTTCGGCCTTGACGCCGGGCGCGGGCGCTTACTTGCTCCGGCTTCCCATTTTTTTCATGGTGCCCCTGGGTTACTTTTGGCCCGACTTGGGGCTGTGGTTCCTGGGAGCCTATACGGTAGGGATCGTGGCCGAGAAGGCCGCCAACTTGGCGGCGCTGGCGGACGTCTGGATCCTGCCCGAGTTTTTGGCCGCCGGTGTTTTATGGGCGGCGGCTTTTTTGCTGCGGGATTCCCGCGACAAGCTCAAGCGGCAATCCGAGTCCCGGATTCAAGCCCGGAAAGAGGAATTCGCCGGTTTTTTCCGGACTTCGGAGGCCACCAAGAAAGAAAACGCCCAGTTGGAAAAGCAGTTGAGGAACATCGAGCACCTCTACGACGTGATCAAGGAGGCCGGGACCACCTTGAGCGTGCAGGAAATGCTGGAGGTGGCCCGGGAATTCACCGAGCGCATGTTCAACCTGCCCCATTTCTTGATCGGGGTGCTTTCCGCCGAGGGCAAGCGTTTCGAGATCAAGGTGGCCTCGGGTTGCGATGAGGCCTTCTTCCGCGCCTTCGAGATTGAGCTGGAGTCCGGCGCCCTGGGCGCGGTCTTCGCCCGGGAAAAGAAGGTGCATTGGATCCCGGACCTGGAAGCGGATCCGAGGTTCGCCAAGGTCAAGGGCCTGCCGGTCTCCGCCTTGGCCTTCCTGCCCTTCGTGGTGCAGGACCGGGTCATCGGCTTTTTCTGCACCTTCGTGCCCAAGGGATCCACCCTGGACGCCGAGACCATCAACAACCTGGAGGTCTTTTCCAACCAGATCGCCATCGGGCTCCAGAAGTCGCTGCTCTATGAAAGGGTTCAGAAATTGTCCATCACGGACGGATTGACCAAGCTTTATTCCCACCGTTATTTCAAGCAACGCCTGGAAGAGGAGCTCATCCTGGCCAACCGCTACGCCTCCCAGCTGAGCCTGCTTATCATGGACATCGACCATTTCAAGCGTTACAACGACACCTTCGGCCATGTGGCGGGCGATTACGTGCTGACCGAGGTGGCGAAAATCCTCAAAGGGCAATCGGACGTCACGCACCTGGTGGCCCGCTACGGCGGGGAAGAGATGGTGCTTTTGGCCTCCGAAACCACCAAGGACCAAGCCCTGGACTTGGCCGAGCGGATCCGCGCGGCCATTGAGGCCCATGTGTTCACCATCGGCAAGGAATCCACCGGCGTGACCGTCTCCATCGGGGTGGCCACCTTTCCGCTGGACGCCAAAACCAACTTGGACTTGATCGGCAAGGCGGACAAGGCCCTTTACGCCGCCAAGGAAAACGGCCGTAATCAGGTGAAGTCCTACGAAAATAGGGGTTGACAGGCCTTTAAGGCGTAGTACCATAAAACCGCGTTCAGGCTTGTCTTGGTTGGTCCTCTCGTTATTCCCAATTGACGGATAAATTCCCCCAACACCCATTTTGTTTGTAATGAAGCCGAATGACCCCGAGGAAAGTTTGATTTTGGAGCGGTTTGCGGTTCTAAGGAAAATTTGAAGCGCAACCGGGCGCTTGGAGGGCTGATCCGTTTCTCCCTCTTACCCGCGTCCTGTTGTCAAAAATCAAAATCATTTTAAAGGGATTCCACGGACGCCCCCAGCGTTCGGTCTCCCCGGGTTTTAAGGCGAGGGGCGAGCCCTTCCGGCCCAAACCCATCACATTTCAAACCGCCGTTGAGATTTCCCCGCCGCTTTTCCCAAGGGACGGGAGACGTTCGAGAAAGGAACGAGGGTTTTATGGATATCGCGGATCTGAAAAAGAAAACGATCGCCGAGTTGACGGAGGTGGCCCGCGGGCTCAACCTGGAAGAACTCGGTTCGCTGAAGAAGCAAGACCTGATCTTCAAGATCCTGGAAACCCAGACCCAGCGCAACGGCGTCATCAACGCCGAGGGCGTGTTGGAAATCCTGCCGGACGGTTTTGGCTTCTTGCGCTCCCCCAATTACAACTACCTGCCGGGCCCGGACGACATTTACGTTTCACCCTCCCAGATCCGCCGCTTCAACCTGCGCACCGGCGATACCGTGACGGGGCAGGTGCGGTCCCCCAAGGAAGGCGAGCGCTATTTCGCCCTGCTCAAGGTCGACAGCATCAACTTCGAGCCGCCGGATGCCATCAAGCATAAGGTGCTGTTCGACAACCTGACGCCCATCTATCCCAACCACCGCATTTGGCTGGAAACCTCGCCCGACGACCTGTCCATGCGGGTCATGGACCTTTTGATCCCCCTGGGCAAGGGCCAACGCGGGCTCATCGTGGCGCCGCCCCGCACGGGCAAAACCATCCTGTTGCAAAAAATCGCCAACAGCATCGCCAAAAACCATCCGGAAGTTTACCTGATCGTGCTTTTGATCGACGAGCGCCCCGAGGAAGTCACCGACATGCAGCGTTCGGTGAAGGGCGAAGTGGTGTCTTCCACCTTTGACGAGCCGCCCGAGCGGCACGTGACGGTGGCGGAGATCATCATCGAGAAGGCCAAGCGCTTGGTGGAACACAAAAGGGACGTGGTGATTTTGCTCGATTCCATCACCCGCCTGGGACGGGCCTACAACACCATCGTGCCTTCGTCGGGCAAAGTGCTGTCGGGGGGCGTGGATTCCAACGCCCTGCAGCGGCCCAAGCGTTTCTTCGGCGCGGCCCGCGACATCGAGGAAGGGGGCAGCCTGACCATCATGGCCACCGCCCTCATTGACACCGGCAGCCGCATGGACGAGGTCATCTTCGAGGAGTTCAAGGGCACGGGGAACATGGAAATCATCCTGGACCGCAAGCTCGCCGACCGGCGCATCTTCCCGGCCTTCGACGTGACCCGATCGGGGACCCGGCGCGAGGAACTGCTCATGACCGACGCGGACCTGAACAAGGTTTGGATCCTTCGCAAGATCCTGAACCCCAACAATCCCGTGGAAGCCATGGAATTCCTCTTGGACAAGATGAAGCGCACCAAGTCCAACAAGGCCTTCTTGGAAGCCATGAAGGGCGGCGCTTCCGAGTAAGGCCCGCCTTGAAGCGACGCCCACTTCGGGGTGTGAACCCATGATGGATTTTTGGCGGCGGACAATCTGGTTCATCGCCATCCTCTTATCCCTGCTTTGGTTGGGATTGGCCGGATGGGTGATTCGTCAAAGTTTTCCCGCCCTATCCCCCCAGGTCTTGGGTCCGGCGGCGGCTTCGCCTTCCCCCGGCGAAAAGGGGGATTGGGCCCCGCTCTTCCATATCCCCGGCGTCGAGTTTAAGTTCTATAGGGTCGAGGCCCATGACACCTACGCGGCCTTGGCCCTTAAATTCGGCTTGAGGGAAAGCTCGCTTCGAAGCCTCAACCAAGCCAATGACGGCTCGAATCCCGCCCCCCAAAGCTCCCTTTTGATTCCTTCCAAGGACGGGATTTTTCATGTGATGGGACCGGGGCAGGATTTGTCCGACGTCGCCCGGGCCTATGGCGTCCCCTTAAAGTCCATCCTGGAGGCCAATCCGGAGGCGGGGGGGCTGGAAGGTAGGCGGGGCCAAGTCCTTTACCTGCCGGGGGCTCCTTACCTGGCGAAGGATGACGTGCATTGGCTGGCCTTGAAGTCTTTGGCCGATGAACGGGGATTCCTGAAGCCCACCACCGGGCGTTTCGCCGACGGCTTCGGCCCCCGGGTGAACCCCATCAGCGGCAAGAAGGAATTCCACCCCGGGCTTGACCTGGCTCCTGGCTGGCGGGCCCGAGTGGTGGCGGCCCAATCCGGCGAGGTGATTTTCGCCGGGATCCAGGCCGGTTATGGCCGGCTGATCATCCTGGACCACGGCGGCGGCTTGACGTCCCGCTACGGCCATTTGGATCAAATCCTGGTCAAGGTCCACCAACGGGTGCTTAAAGGCGATCTCATCGGCCGGGTGGGCATGACGGGGATGGCCACCGGGCCCCACCTGCATTTTGAGGTGAGGCTGAATAACCAGCCCCAAAATCCTTTAATTTATTTGACTCAATGAGATTTTGACCGCGCCAAAATCCTTTGATTTATCTGAATCAGTGAGATTTGACTGGGCCAAAATCCTTTGATTTATTTGACTCAGTGAGATTTGACTGGGCCAAAATCCTTTGATTTATCTGACTCAGTGAGATTTGACCGGGCCAAAAATTCCTTAATTTATTCGGCTCTATAAGATTCTGGTGGGCCTAAAACCCCTTGGTTCATTGGGCCTTCTCAAGCCTGGCGACTTGGTAATTGGGGCTTTGGGTTGCTTTTTTCAGGTTTTTGAATAAACTATGCCCCTTGCCGCCGGGGCCCCAAGTTCATAACTTCCGGTCGACGGCAAAGAACCTGATTGGAGCCGTGGCATGAAAACCGAGATTCATCCGAAATACTTTAAGACCAAGATCACCTGCGTTTGCGGGAACGTGATTGAGACCGCCTCGACCAAGGGCGAGTCCTTCAGCGTGGAAATTTGCTCCGCCTGCCATCCTTTCTTCACGGGTAAAGTGAAGCTTTTGGATATGGCCGGCCGGGTTGAGAAGTTCCAAAAGAAGACCGCGACCGCCGCGACCGCGCAAGCCGAGGAAAAGGCCCGCGAGGAAGCCCGGGCCGTGGCCGCCGCCGCCAAGAAAGCCAAGCGCAAGGCCGCTCCCCCGACGGCGAGCCCGGATTCGCTTTCCACCCAAAACTAGATTCTTAACCCACAACTCAAAGACCCCGCTTGGGCCGAGGCCCGCGCGGGGTTTTTCTTTTGCCCTTGCCCCGTCTTCCGATCACCCTTGAGCCCTTAAAGGTCGCGCCATGTTGGACCTCAAACTTCAAAACGCCGAGAAACGCTTCGAGGAACTCTCGAACCGCTTGAGCCATCCGGCCAGCATCCCCACTTCCGCCGAGTTGCAGAAGCTGACCATTGAGCACGCCGACCTTCAGCCCTTGGTGGCCAAGATCGGCGAGTGGCGGCAATGGAGCCGGGAAAAGGAAGAGGCGGCGGGCATGCTTTCGGGCGGCGACCCCGAAATGAAGGCCTTGGCCCAGGCCGAGATTCCCGAGCTGGAGGCCAAGATCGCCCAGGCCGAGAAGGAACTCAAGGTGATGCTCCTGCCCAAGGACTTGGATGGGGCCAAGAACGCCATCATGGAAATCCGCGCCGGGACGGGCGGGGACGAGGCGGCGCTTTTCGTGGCGGACCTTTTCCGTATGTATACCCGTTATATCGAGAAATTGGGCCTGAAAGTGGACCTAATCGATTCCAGCCCTACGGAGATCGGGGGATTCAAGGAAGTGGTGTTCGAGATCAATGGCCGGGGCGCCTACGGCAAGTTCCGTTTTGAGAGCGGCACCCACCGGGTCCAGCGCGTGCCCAAGACCGAGGCCCAGGGCCGCATCCATACTTCGGCGGTCACGGTGGCGGTCCTGCCTGAGACCGAGGAGGTGGAAGTGGAGATCAAGCCCGCGGACCTGCGCATCGACACCTTCTGTTCCTCGGGCGCGGGGGGGCAAAGCGTCAACACGACTTATTCGGCGGTGCGCATCACCCACCTGCCCTCGGGGGTGGTGGTGCAATGCCAGGACGAAAGGTCCCAGCTCAAGAACAAGGCGAAAGCCATGAAGGTGCTTTACGCCCGGCTCAAGGAAAAGGCGGACCAGGAAGCCAACGCCAAGCTCGCCCAAACCCGTAAAAGCCAGGTGGGCAGCGGGGACCGCAGCGAGAAAATCCGCACCTACAATTTCCCCCAAAATCGGGTGACGGACCACCGAATCGGCTTGACCCTCTATCAATTGGACCGGGTCATGGACGGCTACTTGGACGAGTTCGTGGAGGCCTTGGCCTTGACCTACCAAGAAGAACAGCTTCAAAACGAGAGTTGAACCTAAAGAGGATTTACCATCCGGGACGGTCCAAGGCATGATATTTGGATCTTTTGATTCGGTTTCCTGGGTGCCCGGGTGTCTGGGCGGCGAAAAGGGATTTAATGTCTGAAAAGAAAACCGACGAGGTATGGACGCCCTTGCGGATCCTGCAATGGGCCACGCCTTTTTTGGCCCAAAAAGGCATCGCGAGCGCCCGCTTTGACGCCGAGTGCCTGATCGCGGCGGCCCTGAAACTGGATCGACTCAAGGTTTACCTGCAATTTGACCGGCCCCTGGATCCGGGGGAACTTTCCGTCATCCGGGATTTCCTGGCCAGGCGAGCTAAAAGGGAACCGGTGGCCTATATCCTGGGAACCCGGGAATTTTACGGGAAGCCCTTTAGGGTCACGCCCTCGGTCTTGATTCCCAGGCCTGAAACCGAGCATTTAGTGGAAGGGGCCCTCGAGTTCCTCGAAAACCTGGATTCGCAAACCCCCGAAGTCTTGGAATTGGGCGTGGGGAGCGGTTGCGTGGCCATTTCCCTGGCTTTAAACAGCCGGGCCAGGGTTTACGGGGTGGACCTTTCCCCGGAAGCCCTTCGAGTGGCCGCGGAAAACGGACAAAACTTAGGCGCCGGGGTTGAATGGAGGCAGGGGGCCTGGTTTTCGGGCCTAAAAGAGGGGGATCCGACCCAATTTCATTTAATTGTCAGCAATCCACCCTATATCGCTGACGCCGAGCGAACTGAAATGGATTTGGATGTGGTGGATTTTGAGCCCAAAATGGCTCTTTTCTCCGGGCCCACGGGGTTGGAAGCCTATGAAACGATTTCAGCCAAGCTGTGGGATCACCTGCTTCCGGGGGGGCGGGCCTATCTGGAGATGCATGGGACCAGGTCGGAAGCCATCCAAAAGGTCTTCCAAGCCCATCCCTGGGAGCGGGAGGTCCGGCCGGACTTGGCGGGTCTGCCGAGAGTGTTAATCTTGAAAAAGTCAAGTAATTCTTGACTTCCTTTTCGGCCGCTCTTTATAATCACCCCTCTTCGCCCAAAACGAGAAAAGCCCCTTTTCTCGTTTTTTTTGTCTCACGGGCCGCCATTCTCGTCTGGAGGATTCTCGGTGAAAAAAGTGAAATTTGGCCGTCGCGAACGCATCGATTTCAGCCGCATCCCGTCCATCATGGACATGCCCGACCTGATTGAGTTCCAGAGAAAATCCTACGACATCTTCCTTCAAAAAGAAAACAGCGTCGAGAACCGCGTCGACCTTGGGCTCCAGTCCGTCTTCACCAGCATCTTCCCCATCTGGGACTTCAACGAGGTTTCTTCCTTAGAGTTCGTCTCCTATACGTTGCTGGACCCCAAATACAACGTGCGCGAGTGCCAAGAGCGCGGCATGACCTACTCGGTCCCCATGAAGGTGACCCTGCGCCTCGTTATCCGCGAGGAAGACCCCGAGACGAACACGAAGAAGGTGAAGGACATCCGCGAGCAAGAAGTGTTCTTCTGCGACCTGCCCATGATGACCGACCGCGGCACCTTCATGATCAACGGGGCCGAGCGCGTGATCGTCTCCCAGCTGCACCGTTCGCCCGGCGTCACCTTCGACGAGGACGACGGCAAACTGTCCGTCTCGGGCAAGAAAATGTACATGACCAGCGTGATCCCTTATCACGGCTCTTGGCTGGAATTTGAGTTCGACGTGAACGGCGTGCTTTACGCCCGCATCGACCGCAAGCGCAAGTTCGTGGCCACCACCCTGCTGCGGGCTTGGGGCTTCTCCACCGACGAGGACATCCTCAAGACTTTCTTTGAGGTGGAAAACTGCGAAGTGGCCGAGAAGAAGCTGCAAGGCAAGGCGGCCGCCGCCGACGTGGCCAACCCCGCCACCGGCGAGATCGTGGTCGAGGCCGGCGCCGACTTCACCGCCGAGGTGGTGGCGGTCCTCAAGCAATTGGGCGTCAAGCAGGTGAAGGCCGTCTTGTCCAACCCCAACGACGTTTCCATCCTCAGCACGCTGCGCAAGGACACCACCCGTTCCATCGAGACCGCCTTGGTGGAAGTCTACAAAAAGATGCGCCCGGGCGATCCCCCGACGCTGGACAACGCCAAGAACCTCATGGAGAACCTCTTCTTTAATAAGAAGCGCTACGACTTGGCCCGCGTGGGCCGCTACAAGATGAACAAGAAGCTGGGACTCAAGACGCCGTTGGACCAGCGCACCATCTCGAAGGAAGACTTGGTGCTCATCATTCGCTACCTCTTCGACCTTTGCAACGGCAAGGGCGAGAAGGACGACATCGACCATTTGGGCAACCGCCGGGTCCGTACCGCCGGGGAATTGCTGGAGAACAAGCTGCGCCTTGGTTTCACCCGCATGGAGCGCGCCGTGCGCGAGCGTATGTCGATCGTGGACATGGACATGAACCCCATGCCCAGCCAGCTTATTTCCACCAAGCCCATCACCGCGGCCGTGAAGGAGTTCTTCGGGACTTCCCAATTGTCGCAGTTCATGGACCAGACCAACCCCCTGGCCGAACTCACCCACAAGCGCCGCCTGTCGGCCCTCGGCCCCGGCGGGTTGAACCGGGAGCGCGCCGGCTTTGAGGTGCGCGACGTGCATCACACCCATTACGGCCGGGTTTGCCCCATCGAGACGCCGGAAGGGCCGAACATCGGTTTGATCGCCTCCCTGTCCACTTACGCCCAGATCAACGAATACGGCTTCGTGACGACGCCGCTTCGCAAGGTCGAGGACGGCAAGGTGGGCCGCAAAATCGAGTACATGCCCGCCGACGACGCGGACAAGTACATCATCGCCCAGGCCAATACGCCCCTGGACGACAACAACAAATTCACGGCCTCGAGCAACATTTCGGCCCGCTACAAGGACGATTTCCCGTTGGTGACGCCGGAGGACATCAATTATATGGACGTGTCCCCCCGCCAGCTTTTCTCGGTGGCGACCTCGCTCATCCCCTTCTTGGAGCATGACGACGCCAACCGCGCCTTGATGGGTTCCAACATGCAGCGCCAAGCCGTGCCCCTCATCCGCACCGAAGCCCCCTTCGTGGGGACCGGCATGGAATACAAGGCCGCTTATGACTCCGGCGTCTTGGTCATCGCCAAGCGTGACGGCGTGGTGGCCGGCGTGTCGTCGGACGAGATCATCATTTTCGCCGACGAGCAGGACGAGACCGGCTCGGTGGACATCTACAAGCTGCGCAAGTACAAGCGCTCCAACCAGGACACCTGCATCAACCAGCGGCCCATCGTGAAGAAGGGCGACAAGGTCAAGAAGGGCGACGTGGTGGCCGACGGCCCCTCGACGGACCAGGGTGAATTGGCCCTGGGCCGCAACCTCTTGGTGGCCTTCATGCCTTGGCGCGGGTTCAACTTCGAGGACGCCATCATCGTGTCCGAGAAGCTGGTCCGGGAAGACTATTTCACCTCGGTGCACATCGAGGAATTCGAGATCGAGTCGCGGGACACGAAGCTGGGACCGGAAGAAGTCACGCGCGACATTCCCAA
>DATKNU010000079.1:0-2760 GCA_035541195.1 bacterium | reverse complement strand
TGGCCGGCGAGCACCTTTGCCAGCTTTATCACCAGGAATATAAGATGCCCACGGTGGCCCTGCGCTTTTTCTCCGTCTATGGGCCGGGCCAAAGGCCCGACATGGCCTTCCACCGTTTCTGCCAGAGCTTGATCCGCGAAGCCGCCATTTCCATCTATGGGGACGGCCATCAGGTGCGGGATTACACCTATGTGGACGACGTGGTGGACGTCATCGCGGCCTCCCTGTCGAACCCCGAGGCCGTGGGGCAGGTGGTGAACGTGGGCGGCGGGTCCCCGGCCACTTTGTTGGAGACCATCGCGGCTTTGGAAGCGGTCAGCGGCAAACCCTGCGCCCGCACCTTCCTGGAGCGCCAAAAAGGCGACGTGCTTTCCACCCGGGCGGACACGTCCAAATTGGAACGGATCTTCGGGTTCAAGCCCAAGGTTTCCTTGAAAGAAGGGTTGGCCCGCCAATGGGAATGGATGCAGGCCTTCATCCAAGGCGAGGAAGAGGAAAAGGCCATCAAGGCCAACGTCCAGCCCATCACCGAGGTGGACCACGAGGCCCTGGCCGAGTTCAAGGCCGACGAAAAAGCCGCCAAGAAGGCCGCCCGGAAGGCGAAGTCCCAGCGGGGGACGAAGTCCGCCGGGGGGGCGAGGCTTGGGGCGGCGGACGAGGGCTCCCAAGGCCCCGAATAAGGGACGGTTATGACCCGACGCCTCAAAGTGGCCCACATCATTACGAGGCTGGACCTGGGCGGCGCCCAGCAAAACACGCTTTATTGCTGTGAGCACCATGACCGGAAAAAATACGAGGTCATCCTCATCTGCGGCGAGGGCGGACGGCTCGACGAGGGCGCCCGTTGGATCAAGGACTGCCGCAAATATTTTCTTTCCGAACTTAAACACCCCTTAAGCCCCTTCTGGGACTTGCTGGCCCTGCGGCGCCTGACCGAGATTTTGAAGCTGGAACAAGTGGACATCGTCCATACCCACAGTTCCAAAGCTGGAATTTTAGGACGCTTCGCCGCCAAGCGCGCGGGCGTGCCCCTGATCCTTCACACCATCCACGGTTGGGGTTTTTATCCCGGCCAATTCCCGCCCCTCAAGTGGTTCTACCAAGCTTTGGAGCGGTGGGCGGCGGGTTTCACGAAGACGCTCATCGCCGTCAGCGAGGAGAATAAGCAAGCGGGTTTGAAGGCGCGCATCGGAACCCCGGGACAATATGAGGTCATCCACAGCGGGGTGGACCCGAAGCGTTACGCCCTGGACGGGGCGGCGGCGTCCCAGGCCCGGGAAAAATTCAAAACCCGAAATCGGCCCACCGTGCTGGTGCTTTCCAACTTCAAAAAACAAAAATCCCCGTTGGACGTGGTGGCCGTCGCCGAGGCCTTGGCGCCCCAAATCCCCAACGTGCTTTTCCTGTGGGCGGGCGACGGGCCCTTGATGGGCGAGGTGGAAAAACGCCTGGAGGCGGGGAACCTCAAGGGCCATTTCGACCTTTTGGGCTGGCGCGACGAGATCGGGGAGCTCTTGGCGGCCTCCGACGTCTTGTTGCTCACCTCGATTTATGAGGGCCTGCCCCGGGTGGTGCTGCAGGCCATGGCGGCGGGCAAACCCGTGGTGGCCACGGCGGTGAGCGGGACCCCCGAGGCCGTGGAAGAGGGGGTCACGGGGTTCTTAAGCGCCCCCCATGACGCCGCCGGGATGGCCGAAAGCCTGCGCCGGATCTTGGCCGATCCCAAGCTGGCCCTGAAATTGGGCCGCGCGGGCAAAGCGCGCCTCAAGGGGACCTTCCAAATCGGCCCCATGCTCAAGGCCATCGAGAAAGTCTATGCGCGGGCCGCGCGCCAATAGGTGTATGATGGGCTTGTTCCTATTTCCCGCCGGGAGCCTGGTCTTTGGCCGCTTCGCTTAAATTTCCATCCACTTGGAGGGGCCGCCTGATCGCCCTGCTTTTCTTGGGCACCTTGGCCGCCTGCCTTTTCATCCCGGCCACCCCCGCGCCCATTCGCTTCGGGATGGACCTGGCGGTCGCTTGGTCGGTTTTGGCCTTTTGCCTCCTGTTGATGTCGTCGCCCGCGGCTTCCGCCCAAGAGGCGCCCGCCCTTCGGCTGGATTTCCTCGATCTCTTGGTGTTGCTCTCCATCGGGTGGGTGCTTTTAAGCGCCTGGAATTCCTCGGAAATTTTCGAAAGCTTCGCCTCGTTCAAGAATTTCCTGGCCTTGGGCCTTTGGTGGCTTTGCCTGCGCCGCGCCTGGAAAAAAGTCCCTGAACTTTACCCCCTTTTCGAGAAGGGCATCCGTTTGGCGGCCCTGCCCCTGTCCGCCTGGATCCTGGCGGGATTGGCGCTGAACCGTTTCGAGCCCTTCGCGGGCCCCTTTCCCAACGTCAATTTCACCGCGCTCTTCCTGGGCTTCGCCCTGATCCTTTGGGCCACCGAATGGCTGCACGGTAATTCGTCCCGCTCGGCCTCGGCGCTTCTTTTCATCTTCGCCGCCTGGGGCGGCACCCAGAGCCGGGGCGCTTTCCTGGCCTTGTCCGCCACCCTGGTTTTTTACCTGCTGATCCACTATGGGGCCGTGGAGGCGCGCCTGAGGCGATTCAAGACGCGCCAATGGCTTTTTTTCGCGGCCGCGGCTTTTTTCATGTTGATTTGCTCGGCCTTGATGATCGAACGGCTCTTGGGCGGCGACCGGATCGACCCCCGGTCCAGCGGCAGGATCCAGGTTTGGATCAGCGCCTTCCACATGGCCTGCGACCAGCCCCTTTTCGGTTA
>DATKNU010000078.1:0-10635 GCA_035541195.1 bacterium | reverse complement strand
ATCCGCCCCAGGAAGAAGAGGCGCCCACCCCCGAACCCAAGCCCCGCAAGCGCAAGCCCCGGTCCAAGGCGGCGGCCCCGGCGCCGTCGGACCCGGCCGAAACCCCCAAGGAAAAATGAACGGCTTTTTCACCGCGGAGGCGCGGTAAAGATCAAAACTTTGATAAGAGGTTTAGGGCTCATCGGGTAAACCGGTTCGCTTTTTGATTTTGAGAACAATGGTTCAGCATTGGTTGAACCGCGTTTCTGCGTCTGTGCGGTGAAAATAGGCTTAAGGAGTTTTCTTGTCTTATCTTGACTGCCACAACCAAACCGCCGAATGGAAACCATGAGCTTCCTTGATTGCCACAACCACACGGCCGAATGGTCGGACGGGCGCCAGTCCATCGAGCAGGTGATGGAAAAGGCCCGGCTGGAAGGCGTGCGGGTGGGCTTGTCCGACCACGCCGGATTGGGCGAGTACCTGAATTCCAACGACCGCTTGCTGGCCTACGCCGATTTCCTGTCCCAATACCCGGTGGCCCGGGGTTTGGAAATGGACCTGGGCCGGGGCTTTCAGGTTTCCCCCCAGGCGCGCCCGCGTTTTGACTACATGATTGGGAGCGTCCATGGCCTGGAAGTGGCGGGCGCGCGCTTCAGCTTCGCCCCCCTGATCCAGTTCACCAAGGGCGAGAAACCCGATTATGACCCCCGTAAACTTTTACCGGACATGGACCTGCTTTTCAGGGCCCACCTGGACCTTTTGGCCCGGGAATATGGGTCGCAAAAATTCGACATCCTGGGCCATTGCACCATGCTGCCGCCCTTGGCCTTGGCGCCCCTCGGGCAACCCGAGGAAGCTTTCCCCGAATGGTGGGAAGACGAATTGGTCGCGCTTTTGCTCAAGCATGGCGTGGCCATGGAAATCTCCAACCGCTGGAAGACGCCTTATGGGCGGCTGATGGAAAAGGGCGTGAAGGCGGGCCTGACTTTTTCCCTGGGATCCGACGGCCATGACCCGGCCAAGACCTGCGTCTTGGACTATCCGAAAGAAATGATCCGCAAGTTCAACCTGCCCGAAAACCGTTTGTTCGACATCGCCCGCAAGCTGGAGGCCGCCTGATGCCTGAAAACAAGGATATCCCACAAGGGGACTTTGTCCCACAGGGGGACTCCGCCCCGCAAGGGGGCTTCGTCTGCGGGGCGGTGGCGGTGCTGGGCAAGCCCAACGTGGGCAAATCCACCTTCCTCAACATGGCGCTGGGCCAAAAGGTGGCCATCGTGTCGCCCAGGCCCCAGACCACCCGGGGGGCCATGGCGGGCATCTACCAGGAACCGGGCTGCCAGATCGTCTTTTACGACACGCCGGGCATCCACAAACCCCAAAACGAGCTTTCCCATTTCATGCTTAAGCAGGTGGAGGAGGCGCTGGCGGGCTCCGACGCGGCGCTGTTCATCCTCGACGCCAGGCTGGGCGTCACCGACGAGGACCGATTGGTGGCGGACTGGCTCAAGAAATTCAAGGGCCCGGCCTGGGTGGTGATGAACAAGGCCGACCAGGTGCCCTTGACCCGCTTGGGTGAGGTGGCCGACAAGGTGCGCAAGGAATTGGGGGATTGGCCCGTGCGGTCCATGGCCGCCAAGACGGGCCGGGGCGTGAAGGACCTTTTGGCCGAGATCAAGCGCGCCTTGCCCAAGCAACCGCCCCTTTTCCCCGAGGAGGAACTGACCGACAAGACCCTGCGCGACATCGCGGGCGAATTGGTGCGCGAGCAGTGCTTCTTGCAGCTCAAGGAAGAAATCCCCTACGGGGTGGCCGTGGTGGTGGAGAAGTTCGAGGAGCGGCCCGCGCCCGAGCCCATCCTGATCCAGGCCACCATCTACGCCGAGCGGGAAAGCCAGAAGGGCATCCTGATCGGGACGGGCGGTAAACAGCTCAAATCCATCGGCACGGCGGCCCGGCGCGAGATCGAGAACGTGACAAACCAAAAGGTTTTCCTGGAATTATGGGTGAAAGTCCTTAAGAATTGGCGTAAGGACGAGGCCGTGCTGAAGCGGCTGGGCTATCAGGTGCCGAAAAAACGAAAAAGCTGATTTCGGAGGCTTCCATGACTCGAGTCCATTCCAAGACCAAGCTGGTTTGCACCATCGGCCCCGCGTCCCGCTCCGACGCCATGCTGGAAAAGCTGCTTTTGGCCGGCATGAACGTGGCGCGCCTCAATTTCGCCCATGAGAAGCTGGAAAAGCACCACTCGGACATCCAGGCCATCCGCCGGGCCTCGGCCAAGACCAAGCGCCCCTGCCAGATTTTGGCCGACCTGCCGGGCCCCAAGATCCGCGTGGGCCAGATCAAGCACGAGCCCGTCGAACTGCTGCACGGCAGGGAGATTTGGCTGACCAGCGAGAAGGTGGTGGGCACCTCGAAAAGGGTTTCGGTCGAATATCCCCACTTGGCCAAGAGCGTCAAGAAGGGCGGCTTGGTCTTCCTTAACGACGGCTTCATGCAGCTGCAGGTGCTTCAAATCAAGGGCACGGATGTGCGTTGCCGGGTCCTCATCGGGGGGCCCTTGCTTTCCCACAAGGGCCTGAACCTGCCCTCGGCCAAGCTTTTGGTGGACGCCGTCACCGACCAGGACCTCAAGTTCGTGGAGTTCGGCCTGTCCGAGGGGGTGGATTTCTTCGGGGTTTCCTTCGTGCAGAAGGCCGCCGACATCCTGAAGGTGAGGGCCTTCGCCCACAAGCGCGGCAAGATCATCCGCACCATCGCCAAGATCGAGCGCTCGGAGGCCATCCGCAACATCGACTCCATCCTCAAGGTGACCGACGGCATCATGGTGGCCCGCGGCGACCTCGGGGTCGAGGTGCCCATCGAGACGGTGCCCCTCATCCAGAAGCGGCTCATCGCCAAGGCCAATTGGGCGGGCATCCCGGTCATCACGGCCACCCAGATGCTGGAATCCATGACCCACAACATCCGGCCCACCCGGGCCGAGGTCACGGACGTGGCCAACGCCATCCTGGACGGCACCGACGGCGTCATGCTTTCCGAGGAAACGGCCATCGGGGAATACCCGGTGCAGACCGTGGACATGATGGAAAAGATCGCGGTGGCGGTGGAGAAGGCCTTCTTAAAGGAAAAATCGGCGGTCCATTGGTTCTAGGCCCGCTTCTCCCTCAAACGAATATTTTTTAACGGGTGGTCAAGCGGACTCGGGGAACCTGATGTTTGTTTTCCCCGGGTTTTCGGCCCATGCCTTCACTTTGCGCCTCTGCGTCTCTGCGGTAAAAGAGTCTCGGACGGCTTTTGGGGTTTTGGCGCCTTAGCGTGGGCGTGCCTTCAACAGTTTTTCGTAATAATCCATGTTCAGGCGGCTTAAGGCCTTCAGGCTGAAGCGCAGGGATTCCTTGCGGTTGGCCTTCCCGATTTTTTGCAGCAACCGGGGCGACCGGACCAGCGGCGCGAGTTTGCGAGCCCATTCTTCCGGGTCGTCCGAGTCGATCAAAAAGCCCCCGAACTTCTTGGCCGTGGGGTTTTCCAGGATGTCGCTCACCCCGCCGCCCCGGCGGGCCACCACGGCCCTTTCGCAGGCCATGGCTTCCACGATGGCCAGGCCGAAGGACTCGGCGGGGGCCGCGTGCACCGCCAAATCCAGCGCCGACAAGAAGCCCGGCACGTCGGAGCGGTAGCCCTCATACTCGAAGATGTCCTCCAGGCCCAATTGCTTGCGCAGTCTCAAAAGCCCCTCGGCGTAGTCCTTCTCGTCGGGCGAGCTTTGGCCGGCCACCCGGAAGCGGAGCCGGGGATGCTTGGCGCGAAGAATCGCCGCGGTCTTGAGGAGCAATTCCTGCCCCTTGCCGGGGGTGAGCCGCGCCACCATGCCGATGACGATGTTTTTCTCCTGGCCCCAGGCGCGGCGCAGGCTCCGGCGGGCCTTCTCGGAGTACTTGAAGCGATCCGGATCCACGGGGGCGTAACCCACCGCCACCTTGGCGGGGTCCACCGGGCAGGTCTTGATCACGTTTTCCCGGATCATGGTGGAACAGCCCAGCACCTGGTCCACCCGGGCGTAAAGGAAGCGGTGGATGGGGTCCTTCTTGGAGACCCCGGATTCCACGTGTTTGGATAAAAGCAGGGGGCCTTTCCAACCCTTGAGCCGAAGCATAGGCACCAAGAACCAAAGGTCCCGGGAATGATGGACATGCAGGATGTCGGGCTTATCCTCACGCAGGGCCCGGGCGATCTCGAAAAAGGCCGCCGGGTTCAAGTAGGAACGGAAGCGGTAGGGGAATAAAGGAAAACCCTCCGCCAGGGTCTCCTGGCCCAGCGGTGTTTCGGGGTTGGTCCAAAGGCTGACCTGGTGGCCCAGCCGCAGGTATTCCCGCGCGAAAAGCAGGGGCACCTTCTCGCGGCCGCCCCAACCCTTGGAGGCGATGACTTGGGCGATTTTCAGCGGCTTTTGTGGCAAGGGTGGAAACCTCGAAGGAAGATCAAGACCCAGCCATTTTCACCGCTAAGCCCGCCAAGGAAAGAAAAAAATCAAAGTTTTAACCGGTTAGTTTATTGACTTTCGGCCTCCGGGGTGGGGGTGCCGGGCGGCTTGGTTTTCCCCGGTCCCGCCGGTATAAACAAATCGCTGGTCATTGGCTTTTGGGCGGTTAAAATCGTGGCACCTTTTGGCGGGGGAGCGCGGTGAACCTGGACTTGTCCGTAAGATTTAAAAAAGAATTCATGCTGGGCGACCTGCTCTACCATTCGGCCCAGACCCTGGCGGAGCTTTTGGCCCTGCCCAAGGTCCCCGAGTTCCGGGTGGAAACCGAGGAAGAGGACCGCCGCGTCCCCCTGGACAAGGAGTTCCTCTGCGGCACCCAATGCCCGGTGCTTTTCATCGGCCTGAAGGACCAACCCCAAAAAATAAAAGTCGTCCTCTATGAAATCCAACCTGGGCAGGACCTCTTGCCCGAAGAGGAAAAGGGCCTGCGGGCCGGCATCTTGGCCGGCGATGGGGAAGAAGAGTCGGGCGGCCCCTTGCAGGTCGTCCTGGCGGGCAGCCTGGCCGTGGCCCTGGCCCGCATCGAGGGTTCCAAGATCCGCGACTACCAGTCGGGCCTGGGCGCCGGCGACTTTTTGGCGCCCGGCGAGTTCCTCCAGGCCTTCAAGTCCTCTGCGGAATTCAAGCAGGTCCAGCGCGGGGCCCAAGGCCTTCTCGCCCAAGCGCCCCTGGACATCCTGGCCCCCGGGCGATTGAGCCCCTTGGACCTCGAGAAGCAAATGGACAAGATGGTGGTGGAGATGCTGGGCCTCATCAAGGTTTCCAAGGCCATCGACATCGCCCTTTTCACCCGCTTTTACCGCCTCTTGGACGAGATGGTGGAGGCCACCGAGCAGGACCCGGGGCGCCGCCGCAGTTTGGTGGCGGCCTTGAGCCTCATTTACGAGTACTTGCTCGAGGAGTTCCGCTATGCCAAGGACCCCGAGGGATTCCAGGCCGAGATCCACCGCTTGAAGGAAAAAATTTCCAGGCTGGGCTTCGCCCAGCCCGCCTGAGGGGCCCCCGTGAAACTCAAGGATTGGCTGACCCGCAAGCTCTACGTCACCTCGCCCAGGGATCCCGACCCCTTTTTCCACCCGCGCCGTTACGCCGAGAAAAAGGAAGTGGTCCTGGAAGCCGCCCACCGGGTTTTGGCCGGGCTCAAAAGCTGGCGTGTCGAGGAATACCGGGAAAACCAGGGCCGCATCCACGCCAGCCATTTCGGGCCCTTCCCCCTGCCTTTCCAGGACGTGAACCTTTACGTGGTGCAGGCCCTGGACGGCACCAGCAAACTGGAGGCCACCTCCAGCTCCCGCGCCGGAAGGGGCGACCTGGGGCAGAACCGGCGCAATTTGAAAAAATTCCTCACCCGGATGGACGCTTTGCTCCCGCCCAAGCGGGAAGGATGACGCCCGGCCGGGCTTGACAGGGCGCCGAAGCCCCCTATAATCATCCCAACCTTTAAACGGGTCCGAGAGACCCCCAAGGAACCCAGCATGACTCGCGCTTGCACGCGCCCAATCGACCTTACCCCTAAACCCTTTCCCTCGGCATTCGAGGCGAAAGGGTTTTTTATTGCCCGGGGAGGCTTCTGATGACCCCCAAAGTCAAGGCCAAGGTGCTGGAAGCCCCCGACATGGAAAGGGCCCTGACCCGCATCGCCCATGAGATCCTCGAGCGCAACAAGGGCGTCGAGGACCTGGTGCTGGTGGGCATCAAGAGCCGAGGGGAAGTGCTGGCCGAGCGGCTGGCCGCCAAGATCCAGTCCATCGAGGGCAACGCCGTGCCTTTCGGCGCCCTGGACATCACCTTTTACCGCGACGACGCCGGCACCCATAAGCCCGGAAAGGCCCCCGAGGAAACCGAGCTCCCCTTCGACGTGAACAAGAAGAAGGTCATCCTGGTGGATGACGTGCTCTACACGGGTAGATCCGCCCGCGCCGCCATCGACGAGATCATCGACTTTGGAAGGCCCTTGGCCATCCAACTGGCGGTGCTGGTGGACCGGGGCCACCGCGAATTCCCCATCCACGCCGACTATGTGGGCAAGAACATCCCTTCCTCGTTGAAGGAAGAAGTGCTGGTCCGGGTCAAGGAAAAGGACGGCCTGGACGAGGTGGTCATCGCGGAGAAGGAAAAAGATAAACATGTTTAACCGCCAAGACGCCAAGCCCGCCAAGGAAAGATTTGAGACCGGACTAATTTGGAACTCTGAAAATGATTTTTTTAAAAAATCTTTAATCCTTACTTGGCGAACTTGGCGTCTTGGCGGTGAAAAGAAGGTGTTTTCTTGAACTGGAAATCAAAAGATCTCCTCACCCTCGAGGAACTGTCGGCTTCCGAGATCAACCTGATCCTGGACACGGCCTCGTCCCTGAAGGAAGTTTCCACCCGCTCGGTCAAGAAAGTGCCGGCCCTGCGGGGCCGCACCGTGGTGCTTTTCTTCCAAGAGCCCTCCACCCGCACCCGGGTGTCCTTCGAGCTGGCCGCCAAGCGCATGAGCGCCGACATCCTGAACGTGCAGACCGCCTCCTCCTCCCTGGTCAAGGGCGAGACCCTGATCGATACGGTCAAGACCTTGGAGGCCATGACCATCGACGCGATCGTGGTGCGCCACGCCTGCTCGGGCGTGCCCCAGATGCTCTCGAACGTCCTCAAGGCCTCGGTCATCAACGCGGGCGACGGCTCCCACGAGCACCCCACCCAGGGCTTGCTGGACCTTTACACCATGCGCGAGCACAAGGGCAAGATCGAGGGGCTCACGGTCACCATCGTGGGCGACGTGTCCCACAGTCGGGTGGCCCGCTCCAACATCCACGGCCTGCTCAAGCTGGGCGCCCGGGTGCGGGTCTGCGCCCCGCCCACGCTGATCCCGGCCGGCATCGAGAAGATGGGCGTGGAGGTCTTCCACGACCTGGACAAGGGCCTGGAAGGCGCCGACGTGGTGAACGTGCTCAGGCTCCAACTGGAGCGGCAGAAAAAGAACCTTTTCCCGACCATCCGCGAGTATTCGATGCTCTACAGCGTGACCCAGGAGCGGCTCAAGCGCGCCAAGAAGGACGTCATCGTGATGCACCCGGGCCCCATGAACCGCGGGGTGGAAATTTCATCCGGTGTGGCCGACGGCCCGGCCTCGGTCATCGACGAACAGGTCACCAACGGGGTGGCGGTGCGCATGGCGGTGCTTTACTTGCTCCAAGGGGAGCAAGTCAGTTAGGAGTGCGGAGTTAGAAGTTAGGAGTCTCAAGAAAAGGCAAAATAAAAGCTATGGGCGCCGGCAGTTAGGGGTTCAACTCCTAACTTCGAACTCCGCCTCGGCTTCGGCCCTCCGGCCGAAGGCGGAGATCGGGCGGGCCTGGTTCACCGGAGCTTGCGACGGTAATGAATGAACCAGGGCTAACTTCTAACTGGGGGACAAAAGGGTGGAACGTATGAAAACTATCTTAATCGCGGGTGGCCATGTCATCGACCCCGCCAACCAGCTCGACGGCGAAGCCGATGTTTTCCTCAAGGACGGCAAGGTGGAGAAGGTGGGCAAGGGCCTAAAAGTGAAGGCGGACCAAGTCCTCGACGCCAAGGGCAAGATCGTGACGCCGGGCCTGGTGGACATCCACGTGCACCTGCGGGAGCCGGGCTTTGAGTATAAGGAAACCATCGCCACCGGCACCCTGGCGGCGGTGGCCGGCGGGGTCACCTCGGTGGCCTGCATGCCCAACACCAACCCGCCCATCGACGACCAAGCCATCGTTTACTTCATCAAGGCCAAGGCCGAGAAGGAAGGCCACTGCCACGTTTTCCCGGTGGGCTGCATCTCCAAACGGCGCGAGGGCGCCGAGATGGCCGAGATCGGCGAGCTGAAAAAGGCTGGGGCCGTGGCCCTGTCCGACGACGGGGCGCCGATCATGAACGCCGAGCTCATGCGCCGGGTCATGGAATACGCCAAGACCCAGGACCTGGTGGTCATCGATCACTGCGAGGACATGCACTTGTCCAACAACGGGGTCATGAATGAGGGCGCGCCCTCGACCGTGCTGGGCCTCAGGGGGATTCCCGCGGCCTCCGAGACGGTCATGGTGGCCCGCAACATCCTCTTGGCCGAGATGACGGGCGCCAAGTTCCACGTGGCCCACCTTTCGACCGCGGGATCCGTGGAGTTGGTGCGGCAGGCCAAGAAAAAGGGCCTGGCGGTCACCGCCGAAACCGCGCCCCACTACTGGAGCCTGTCGGACAAGTCCATCAAGAACTACAACGCCAACTTCAAGATGAACCCCCCGCTCAGGAGCGAGGAAGACGTGGCGGCCATCCGCAAGGGCCTCAAGGAGGGCGTCATCGACTGCATCGCCACCGACCACGCGCCCCACGCGGGCACGGAAAAACAATGCGAGTTCGACCAGGCGGCCTTCGGCATCGTGGGGCTGGAGACGCTCTTCGCCCTCACCTATAGCCACCTGGTGGAGCCGGGGGTGGTGTCGCTGTCCCGGGCCGTCGAGATGCTGACGGTCGCGCCCTCCAAAATCGTGGGCATCCCCAAGGGGACCTTGAGCGAAGGGGCCGACGCGGACGTCGCCATCTTCGACGTCACCAGCGAACGCAAGGTGGACACGGCCAAGTTCAAAAGCAAAGGGAAGAACAGCCCCTTCAACGGTTGGAGCCTCAAAGGTTGGGCGGAGACCACAATCGTCGCTGGAAATATCGAATACCAAAGAAACGACGATTAAGTTAGGAGTGAGGAGTTAGAAGTTAGGAGTTGAGGCATCGGCATAAGGAGCTGGGAGTTGACGACAAAGAGCATCATCCAGGAAAAGAGCTTCGCATTCGCCTTGAAAGTTATCGGGTTGTATAAAACCCTTTACCAACAGAAGGAGTTTGTTTTATGCCGACAGCTTTTGAGGAGTGCGACGAGTATTGGGGCTAATGTGGAAGAAGCCTTGGCGGCTCAAACCCGCAAGGAGTTCCATTCAAAGATGACGATTGCTTTTAAAGAAACTAGGGAAACAAGGTATTGGTTGAAGCTTTTAAAGGCCTCGGAATTGGTTAAGGCTGACTATTCAACTTATCTGAATGATGTTGAGGAATTAAACCGTATTTTGTCTTCGATTACGAAAAGCACGAAACCTGAAAGGTAGTAATTGAATGGTTAAAACTCCTAACTCCTCACTCCTAACTCCTAATTTCTTCCAAGGCGAGGCTTCCTAAATGTCCTCTAAATCACATAAAGCAGTCCTCGCCTTGGAAGATGGAACTTGGTTCGAAGGCCAAGCCTTCGGCGCCCAAGGCAAGGCCTTCGGCGAGGTGGTCTTCAACACCTCCATGACGGGCTACCAGGAAATCCTGACCGACCCTTCCTACAAGGGCCAAATGGTCACCATGACCTATCCCATGATCGGCAATTACGGCGTGAACCATGTGGACATCGAGTCCCGCAGGCCCTTCGCCGAGGGGCTGATCGTGAAGGAATACTGCAAGCACCCTTCCAACTACCGCTTGAATTCCACCCTGTCGGATTACCTGAAAAAGAACAACATCATCGGCATCGAGGGCTTGGACACCCGCGCGCTGACGGTGCACCTCCGCACCTTCGGCTCCAAAAAGGGGGTGCTTTCCACCACCGAACTGGACCCCAAGAAGCTCGTCAAGCAGGCCAAGGACAGCCCGGGCCTGGTGGGACGGGACCTGGTCAAGGAAGTCTCCTGCGACAAGCCCTATCATTGGACCGAATTGCCCTATGACCTTGACCGGCCCGGCAATGGGGACGCTTCCGAAAAACAGCTCAACTTCCAGCAGGAATCCCGGGGCAACGGCCATCCCAGGATCAAGATCGCGGCGCTGGATTGCGGCATCAAGTACAACATCCTGCGCAAGCTGGCCGCGCAAGGGTTCGACGTGACGGTTTATCCGGCCTCCACTCCCGTGGAAGCCTTGATGGACGCCCATGTGAAGGGCGTGTTCCTGTCCAACGGCCCCGGCGACCCCGAAGGCGTGCCCTATGTCATCGAGACCGTCCGGCAACTCATCCACCGCGGCATCCCCATCTTCGGCATCTGTTTGGGCCACCAAATTTTGGGGCTGGCCATGGGCGGCAAGACCTACAAGATGAAGTTCGGCCACCGGGGCGGCAACCAGCCGGT
>DATKNU010000077.1:0-4225 GCA_035541195.1 bacterium | reverse complement strand
CAACTCCTCCGCCTTGCGGGCCGCGTAGAGGGCCGCCGAGAGGTTGTTTTGGTTGAAGTATTGCACGCCCGCTTGGTAGTAATGGTCGGCGTCTTGGGCCATGGGCTTGGGGGTGGCGATGAATTCGTTGCTGGAGAGCTTCTCTTTCCCGTCCACCACCGAGGTAATGTAGACGTGGTAGGCGGTCCCATTGACGGCTCCCCGCAAGAGGCAATATTGGGTGGTCAGGGGTTCCTGCTTGGCCCGGTGGAAGGCGCTGTCGGCGTCGGTCTTCAGGTACACGTAATAGCCGTCGGCTTGGCTGCCCTGGGGGATGTCCCACTTGAAATAGATCTTCTCGTCGGACACGAAGGTCTCGATCACATAGGGCCGGGGTTCGGGCTTGAAGTCGGGGCTCACGGTGTCGAAATACCACCCGCCCTCAATGCGGTGGCTGTTGCCCAGGTCGTTGGAATGGTTGATGTAAGCGTAATCCACGAACCATTGGTAGGTGCGGTAGCTGGCCCCCAGCGTGATCTCGCCGGGCAAGGTGGCCAAGCTCAGGTAACCCACCCGAAGTCCCAGCTTGCCGTCGAAGAACCAGTGTTCCAAGCCGCCGCGGAATTCCAAATCCGAGGTCTGGTTGGTATAACCCGAAAGCGTCCAGGGCAGGTCCAAGGAAATCGTGGTGTCCTTCTCGAAGCGCAGGGCCAAGGCCGGCGTGATGATGGTGGGCAGGCTCTCTTCCACGCCGCTGTCAAAGCGCGCGGTGGTGGAGATGTCGTCAAAGACCAAACCCGCGCTCCACTCCAACTGTTCCTGCAATTTTTCCTTGTAAAGGAATCCCAGGTCCACCCCGACGCCTTGGGCGCTTCCCTGTCCGGAACCCAGGGCGGCGTTCAAGTACCGGAAGTTGAAGCCCACCGAAAGCCTTTTTTGCGGGACGAAGGGCAAGGGCACGGCCACCGAGGCCTGGTACTCGCCCTGCAGGGCGCCGTCCGTGTCGGCGAAGAAGGAGTCATTGACGCTCAAGGCCAGGTGAAAATCATTGGGCAAGGGATATTGGAAGGAGCCGTAGACCGTGCGGGTTTTGTCGTTGAAGAGCGAGCCATACATCATTAAAAGCGTGGGGACTTCCAATTGGGTCAGTCCGGCGGGATTCCAATAAGCGGCGCTGGGGTCGTCGGCGACGGCGTCAAAAGCCCCGCCCATCCCCATGGCGCGGGCCCCCACGCCCACGTTGCCGCCCCGCTCAAAAATGGCGTAAGCCCGGGAGGGAAAAAACGCCGGCAGGGCGAGAAACCCGCATCCCAGGGCGACCATGATTTTTGATTTAAGCTTTCTCATGCGCACAAACATCCCCATTGTGACGGCCCCCCAAGCGGCCCAGCCGAGCAGGACAGAAAACCCACGTTTCTTCCTCCAACCGTTTAAATGGAGGAAGTGGTTCATTTTTACCCACTTGTTCAAATGGGATGATTTTAACGGGAAATACTTAATTTTCAGCATGATATCAAATCGACAAAAAGGTTAAAGGTAAAAGTTTACCTTTAATAAATAGCGTGAAAAATGCCCTTTTTAAAAGGTTAAAAGGGCCTTCACTTCTTTCCGGCGCTTTTCACCACCGCCGCATCCGCCCAGAGACCCTCCAAATCATAGAACAAGCGCACATCCTCCCGGAACAGATGCACCACAATGTCCACTTGGTCCAGGACCCACCAACTATCATCCGCGGAAGAATTGACCCGGATGGGATCCTCGCTCACGTCCTCCACCGCCGAGACCAAGGCGCGCACGTGGGTCGTGGAGGACCCGCTGCACAAGACCAGGTAGTCGGTGTAACTGACGAGGTTGCGGACATCTAAAATCAGGGGATCAATCCCCTTCTTGTCTTCCAGGGCGGAAAGGATTTTGGAAAGCGGGGCGGGTATCAAAAATCTCCTTAAGGACGGGGGTTGGACTTCACGAAATCAATGGCCTTCGTCAATTCGACGATCAGGTCGGTCTTGAATTGCTGTTTGAGCTCATCCACGCGGGTGTAAAGATGGCCCTTGTCGGTGACCACATAGCGCGGCGGCAGTCGGTTGAGGGCGTAGGCCAGGATGTCGAGCCGCTGGTTCTCGGACAGTTTCAGGCTTTGGTAGGAATCTTCCGCCAACAGCTCGCTCAGGGTCCGCTGGGCCGCTTCCTCCATGTAGTTCAACAGGTTCACGCGATCCTCGATTCAAACATAAAGTTTTTGGTGATGGATGTATTGCTCCACGGGCTCGGGCACCAGGTACTTGATGCTTTTCCACTCCGCCACCCGCTTGCGGATGGCCGTGGCGCTGATGTCGAGCATGGCGGTTTCCCCCACCAGCACGTTCTCCAAAAGCTCGGAGGCCATCGCGTAGGTTTCGGACCCCAAAAAGTGGTAGTTCAAGATCTTGGTCAGATCATACCCCGGACGAGGGACCACGATAAAGCGGCATTTTTTAACCAGCTCGGAGATGTTTTTCCACGTGGCGATCTCAAGCAGGGCGTCCGCCCCCACGATGAAATAAAGCTGAACCTTGTCGCCATAAGCTTCCCGGAAATGGTTCACGGTGTCGATGGAGTAGGATTTGCCGCCCTTGTCGATCTCAAAAGAGGAAACCTCGAAGCAGGGATTGCCCACGGTGGCCAGGTTCGTCATCAAGAACCGGTGCTTGGCCTCGGCCAAATCGGCCTGTTTTTTGTGCGGGGGCGTCCCCGAGGGGACGAAAACCACCTTGTCCAAGTTGAACTTGGTGCGGACTTCCTCGGCCAGGGCCAGATGGCCGTAATGGATGGGGTTGAAGGTGCCGCCGAAAAGGGCCACTGAATTCATGGGAGGGTTCAAGCCTCCCCGGATTCGTCGTCGTCCTTAAACAAACTATCGATCATGTCCCCGGTCAGGAACTCACTGTCCGGTTCTTTCTTCTCCTCGGGCTTGGCTTTGGAGGCCGACGAAAAGAAGGAAAAGCTGCTGGGCCCGTGGGCGGCGGCCTTTTCGGCCGCGGGGGCGGAAGCCTTGGCCGCCTCGGCCTTGGGTTTCTCCTCGGCGGGCGTGCTGGAAATGATCCGGCCCTTGGCGCCCTGCACGAGTTTTTCAAGTTCTTCCTTATCCAGCCCGCTGGTGGCCGAAACCTTCATCTGCTGCATTTGGCCGGTGGCCACGTTCTTGGCGGTGACGCTCACGATGCCGCTGGAATCGATGGCAAAGGTCACCTCCACCTGAACCGAGCCCGCGGGGGCCAGGGGCAGCCCCACGAAGGAAAAGAAGCCCAGGGTCTTGTTTTGGGAGGCGATCTTGGATTCCCCCTGGAGCACCTTGATGTTCACCGAGGACTGCATGTCCTTCACCGTGCCGTAAAGCTTGCTCATCTTGGTGGGGACCGTGGTGTTGCGGGGGATGATGGGGCTGAAACTGCCCCCCAGCGTCTCCACGCCCAGGGACAGGGGGGTGACATCCAAAAGCAGCGCGTTTTTCACCTTGCCCTTGATGATGCCCGCCTGCAACGCCGCGCCCATGGCCACGGCTTCGTCCGGGTTGACCTTGGTGTTGGGTTCCTTGTTGAAGAACTTCTTCACGGCTTCCCGGACCATGGGAACCCGGGTCATGCCGCCCACCAAAAGCACCTCGTTCAGGTCGGCGGCCGAGAGGTTCGCGTCCTTGAGGGCTTTCTTGCAGGGCTCCAGCGACCTTTCGACCAAGGGGCCCACCATTTTCTCGAAATCCTCGCGGGTGATGGTATAGGACAGGTTCAGGGGAATCTCGTCCTTCTTGGCGATGAAAGGCAGGTTCACGTCCGTGCTGGTGACCGCCGAGAGCTCGCACTTGGCCCTTTCGGCCGCTTCCCGTAGGCGCTGGAGAGCCACCGGATCGGGGCGCAAATCCACGCCCGTGTCCGCCGCGAACTTGGCCAGGATCCATTCCATGATGGTCTGGTCGAAATCATCCCCGCCCAAGTGGGTGTCCCCGCAGGTGGACAGGACCCGGTAAAGACCGTTGAGCAGCTCCAGCACCGTAACGTCCAAGGTGCCGCCCCCTAGGTCATAGACGGCGATCTTTTGGTTCTTTTTGCTGTCGAAGTCGTAGGCCAGGGCCGCCGCGGTGGGCTCGTTGATGATGCGAAGGACCTCAAAGCCGGCGATGCGCCCCGCGTCCTTGGTGGCTTGGCGTTCCGAGTCGTTGAAATAGGCCGGAACCGTGATAACCGCCTGGGTGACGGGCTGGCCCAGCCTG
>DATKNU010000076.1:0-6666 GCA_035541195.1 bacterium | reverse complement strand
GCGTTCTCGTAGAAGATGCCGATGTTGCGGTAGGCCAGGATATAGCCCTTAAGGGACTTGAGTTCCAACACGTCCTTCACCGGCTCATATTCCAGGATGATGGTGCCGAAGTCCGGCAAGCCGGTCTTGGGGCAAACCGCGGTGTACTCGGGAATCTCGATCTTGATGGTGTAGCCCGGGTATTGGTTGGGGAAAGTCTCGACCGCCGGCAGTTTCACCGTGAGTCCGGACTTGGCATGGGCTTCGTTGTAGTCTTTCACGCGGGGTCTTTCCTTTTTCATTTTTTCGGGCGGCCGTAATCGGGTTGGGCGGTGTAGTCGCGGAACCCCAGCACGTTGTTCCAGGGGTCGACGGTCTCCGCCAACCAACCCGTGGCGATGAGCAGGGGTTCCCGGCTGACGCGGGCCACCTTGGCCTTGATCTCGGGCATCAGGGCCTTCACGTCCTCCACTTCCACCCAGAGCCGGGACGTGCCGGGCATCACGGGCTGGGGCTCGGTGGTCAACAAGAGCTTGGGGAATTCTTCCCCGACCTTGAAGACCGTCACGCCCAGCTCGGCGGACCGAAACTGGGTTTGGAAGCCCAGGTTTTCGTAGTAGCGGGTGGCCTCGTTCAGGTCCCCCACTTGGAAGGCGATGAGATCAACCCCTCGGATTTCCATGGGTTCCTTAATTGACCAGGTTGTAGAAGGTGTCGCGTTGGTGCGGCTCGTAGCCCATCTCGGTGATCAGCCGGCGCATTTCGTCCACGCTCATCAGGTACCGCAGGCCCGTGGAGGCCACCACGTTTTCTTCCAGCATGATGCTGCCCAGGTCGTTGGCGCCGTACTTGAGGCCGAGCTGCCCGATCTTCTTGCCCGGCGTGACCCAGGAAGCCTGGAGGTTCGGCAGGCAGTGGTTGAGGATGACGCGGGCCAAGGCCAGGGTCTTGAGGTATTCCTGCCCGCTGGCGCTCTTGAGCCCCAAGCTTTCGTTCCCCGGCTGGTAAAGCCAGGGGATGAAGCCCAAAAAACCGCCGGTTTCTTCCTGCAGTTCGCGGATACGGAAAATATGCTCCACCCGCTCCTCGACCGTTTCCACGTGGCCGAACATCATGGTGGCGGTGGACTTCATGCCCAGGCCGTGGAGTTCCCGCATCACGCCCAGCCACTCCTCCGTATTGGCCTTGAGGGGGGCGATTTCCTTGCGGACGCGGTCCACCAGTATCTCGGCCCCGCCGCCCGGCATGGAATCCATGCCCGCCTCGCGGAACTTGACGAGGATCTCCCGCACCGGCATGCGGAAGACCTCGGAAAAATGCACCAATTCGGAGGGCGAGAAAGCGTGCAGGGTCACGTCCGGGTGGGACTTCTTGATCTTGGAGAGCATGTTCAGGTACCAGTCCAGCGTCAGGTCCGGGTGGTGCCCGCCCTGCAGCAGGATCTGGGTGCAGCCCTTTTCCTTGGCCTCGGTGATCTTGTGGACGATCTTGTCGGCCTCATGCACATAGCCCTCTTGGCTGCCCGGCTCGCGGTAGAAGGCGCAGAATTTGCAGACCGTCACGCAGACGTTGGTGTAGTTGATGTTGCGGTCGATCAGGTAGGTGGCGATCTTGTCGCCGCGGGAACGCACCTTCAGGGTGTCGGCGATGGCGCCCAGGTCGTTAAGCTCCGAGCCCTGGTAAAGGGCCAAGGCCTCTTCCCGGTTGACCACATGGCCGTCCAGGACTTTTTCCTGCAGGGTTTCCAGCGTGGCGGTCGTCATTCGAGCAGCCCTTCCTCTTTCAAGAGTTTGCGGAACTCGGCCTGCCCGGCCTGTTCCTCTTCCCCATAGTCGTAGCGGATATTGGTTTCCAGGTAGGACTTGGCGTCGGCGTGCTTGAACTGCCAGATGCCGTGGTAGCCCGCTAGGATCTCATCGAGGTGCTTGAGCCCCTCGGCCTTGGCTTCGGCCAATTGGTCCTTCATCTCCTCGGCCGTTTGGGCGTCCCGGGCCAACCAGACGGCGTTCACGAAGGGCTTGCCGGTATAACGCAGCCACTCCTCGCCCAAATCGGTGACCGTCATGCCCGTGGGGGCCGACACCAGGGCGTTGTCGCCGAACTGAAGCACCGCTTCCCAAGGCTTGGTCTGGCCGGGTTTGAAGGCGCCCATCACCACCGGCGTGACTTCCAAGTCCTTGACCCCAAACCATTTCTTGAGGGTCAGCCGGGATTGAAGCACCGAGGTTTGGGACCGGTCATCCACGAAAAGGCGCTTGATGCCCTGGGGCGCCCCATTGGAAAGGATCCGCACCGTGCGCACCGCGCCCTTGGACCCCACCGCCGCCACGGGAATGATGGGAAGCTCGGGGTTCAGGAAGGAAGCCACCACGGGGGCCAAGGCCACGTCCAGGGAACCTTCCTTCAAGGCTTTAGCCATGGCGTTGGGGGCCAGGGCGGGTAGGTCGTGATAAGGGGCGAGACCGTAGATCAAAGGCTGGGCGTTCAGGAAAGGCGCCACGCCGATCTTGCGGCGCCGCACGTCCTTGCGGACGACGGGCGTCGGGGGGTCAAGGGGTGCGGCGATTACGGTATCGGTCATGGCTTCCTCACGATGAGAATATACAGGCTCAAACCTTTTTATCCGCCAAGACACCCGGAAAACCCAAGGGTTTCCTTTTCTTCAGCCCTGGTGGCGAAGCTAATTCCAGCTTGTTCCTAAACGCCCGCCGTCGCCGGCATGGGCTTGAGCTCTTTGTAGAGCGTATCGCGCTCCACCGGGTCCCGGCCCGCCTCCCGGATGATCCGCCGCAGTTCCTGCACGGTCATGATCTCGGGCGTGTCGGCGCCGGCCATATGATAGATCTTTTCCTCGATGACGGTGCCGTCCACGTCGTCCACGCCATAGGACAGCGACAATTGGGCCAGCCGGATGCCCAGCATGATCCAATAGGCCTTGATGTGGGGGAAATTGTCCAGGTAAACCCGGCCGATGGCCAGGGTTTTGAGGTCTTCCATGCCGCTGGGCCTGGCGAAATGGTCCATGGCGGTATGGTCGGGATGGAAGGCCAAGGGGATGAAGGTCTGGAAGCCGTTGGTCTCGTCCTGCAATTCCCTCAGGCGGCGCATATGGTCCACCCGGTGGCGGTATTTCTCGATGTGGCCGTAAAGCATGGTGGCGTTGGTCTTGAGGCCCAATTGGTGGGCCGTGCGGTGCACTTCGATCCATTGGTCCGCGGTGGCCTTCTCGGGGCAGATCTCCTCGCGCACCTCGGGATGGAAGATCTCGGCGCCGCCCCCCGGCATGGAATCCAGCCCCGCGGCCTTGAGCCGGGTGAGGATTTCCTTGTAGCTGAGGTTGTACTTGTCGGCGAAGAAATTAATCTCCACGCCCGTGAAGCACTTGAGGTGCACCGAGGGGACGTTTTTCTTCAGGAGCCGCAGCATTTCCTCGTACCACTCCAGCTCATAGGTGGGATGGAGCCCGCCCACGATGTGCAGCTCGGTGATGTGCTCGCGCTCCAGCGCTTCCTTGGCCTTTTGGACGATCTGTTGGTGGGTGAACTCAAAGGCGCCCTCTTCCCCCTCGAAGCGGGAAAAGGCGCAGAACTTGCAGCTGGTGGAGCAGACGTTGGTGTAATCGATGTGGCGGTTGATGTTGTAGAAGGTCTGGTTGCCGTTCTTGCGCTCGCGCACCAGGTTCGCCATGGCGCCCAGGGTATAGAGGTCGTTGGTCTCGAAAAGCCGCAGGGCCTCGGCGTCGGTGACGCGCTTCCCCGCCTCGACCTTCTCGTAGATGTCCCGGATCGGCGATTGTTGGATGGTCTTCTTTAAAACCACAGGCTCACTCCCACGATGGCCAGGAAAATCACCGACACCCAGCCGTTGAGTCCCAGCACGTCCACCGGCAGTTGGAAGGCCCCGCCCCTGCGGTCCCGCTCATAGGTGAAGATCCGGCTGTGCTGGTAGATCAAGAAAACGCCGATCGGGGTCAGGCCGTAGGTATAGAGGGCGTGGTTCAGGGGGGCGACGGCTCCGAAGGCGGCAAGAAATGCTAGCATAATGAAATGCAGGATTCGAGAGGCCTTCAGGCTGGCCGGAATGCCCCAGCGGGTCACCCAGGATTGCAGGCCCTGGGCCTTGTCGAAATCCAGGTCCTTGATGGCGTAAAGGATGTCAAAACCCGCCACGAAAAACATCACGCCCAGGAACAGGAAGATGGGCGCCAACTCAATGCCCCCGCCGGCGGCAATCCAGGCCCCCATGGGGGCCAATCCCAAGGCCGCGCCCAGCACGAAATGGCAAAGCCAGGTGAAGCGCTTGGTCTGGGAATAAAAGAAGATGACCGCCAAAGCCGCGGGGGACAACTTGAAGGCCAGACCCCCAATGAAGTAACAAGAAGCCAAAAAGCCGGCGGCGGCGAGCCAAGTCAAGAGAATGACCTGCCACTTGGGGATTTTCCCCGTGGGAATTTCCCGGTCCTTGGTACGGGGGTTCAGGGCATCCACGTCCGCGTCCACCACCCGGTTATAGGCCATGGCGGCCGTGCGGGCGAAGAACATGGCTAGGAGCACCAAGAGGGTCAGGCGGCCCGTGGGATGCCGCTGGGTGGCCACCAAAAGGCTCGCCAAGGCGAAAGGCAGGGCGAAAACCGAGTGGGACAAGACGATCAGGTTGGACCAGTCTTTAAGTTTCTTGAGCATGGGCTCCCTTAAACCGGCGGATGGCGAATCGAGGGGAGATTATAGGCAAAAGCGGGCCCGGCGGTCACCCCCGGCCCGTTGTTTTTCCGCTTATTTTTCGGCTTGTTCCCCGGCGGCAGGCGTGGGATTTTCAGCCCGCCAACGCTTGGAAACCTCAGCCTGGATGCCCGCGTGGTCATAGACCCGGGCGATGACCGTGTCGGCCAAATCTTCCAAAGTCTTGGGCTGGCCGTAAAAGCTGGGGGTGGCGGGAATCACGTGGGCCCCGGCCAAAGTCAAAAGTTCCATGTTCTTAATTTGAATCAAGGACAGGGGCGTTTCCCGGGGCACCAACAAGAGTTTGCGGCGTTCTTTGAGGAAAACTTCCCCCGCCCGGGTGATGAGGTTGTCCGCGATCCCATGGGCGAGCTTGCCGAGGGTGGCCGTGGAGCAGGGCACCACCACCATGGCCTCGAACTTGTTGGAGCCGCTGGCGACGGGAGCGGTCAAATCCTTCTCGTCCCATTCCTTCACATGGGGCGGCAGGTTGAGGCCGCCTTCGTGGGAGGCCACGATCCGGGCGGCGGCGGACAAGCAGGCATGCACTTCCCAATCGTCATAGGGAAGGTGTTGGAAAAAGCGCCGGGCGTAGATCGTGCCGGAAGCCCCGGTGACCGCGACGAATATTTTTTTCATAGGACTTGAGCCTTCCACCTCTCCCCCAAGGGGAGAGGGTTCACCCGCTAAAAGCCAATACTACTTCCTCACGGCCACCAGGGTGGCCGCCACGCCCATCGTGTAGCTTTGGACTTCGATGTCCCTGAAGCCGTTCTTTTCCAGCAAAGCCTTGAACTGGTCCAAGCTCAAAAAGCCCTTGGCGGATTTCTGTAAATAATCGTAGGCGTCCTTATCCTTGGAGATGGCCCCGCCCCGCACGGGCAGGATCGTGGAGACGTAAAACCCATAGGCCAACTTGGTCAAAAAACCCGTGGGCTTGAAGAAATCCAGGATGACGGCCTTGCCGCCCGGTTTCAGCACCCGGGCCATTTCCTTGACGCCGGCCTCGGCCGAGTCCAGGTTCCTCACGCCGAAACCGCAAAGCAGGGCGTCGAAGGAGAAGTCCTGGAAAGGCAACTTGAGGGCGTCGGCCTGCAGGTAGTTGAAGGAGGCGCCGCCCTTGCCCTGGGCCAGGGACAACATGGGCTTGGCGAAATCCGCCAGGGTCACCGTCACGCCGGGCCACTGGGCCTGGGCCGCCAGGGCGAAATCCCCCGTGCCCGCGCAAAGGTCCAGCGCCTGCCGGGGCTTGAAGCCGTCCTTCGCCGCCAGCGCCACCGCGTCCTTGCGCCAGAGGATGTCCTTATTGAAGGACAGGGCATGGTTGGCTTGGTCGTAGGTGGGGGCGATGCGGGCGAACATCTGCTGGATGGCTTGGCTCATGGGTTTCCTTGCGTTTGGGAGTGACAGCCGAGGAACTTTTATAACCAATTTCCGCCAAAAACAAAAGGCCCGCCTCCCTTGGGAAAGCGGGCCTTTTCAAAAGGATTTAAAGAATATTTGAACCCAAGTTAAGAGGACTAAGCGCTTGGCGATTGCCTTTGCCAAAGTCCCCTCTCCCCTTGAGGGAGCGGAAGAAAAGAACCAAAACCTTTACGAACTTTCCAGATTCGTCGCCCTCTTAAATTAAGCCGTATTTCTTGAGCAGGGGCAGGACCTTAGCCTCCACCGCCGGGTCCATCACCAATTCCTCCGGCCATTCACGGTTGAAGCCCTCTTCCTTCCACTTGCGGGTGGCGTCGATGCCGATCTTGCCGCCCCAGCCCCACTGGGGCGAGGCGTGGTCCAGCACGTCCAGGGGGCCCTCGACGATCAAGGTGTCGCGCTTGGCGTCCATGCAATTGCCCACCCGCCAGAGGACTTGGTTGTAATCGTGGACGTCCGTATCCTTGTCCACCACCACCAAAATCTTGTTGAGCATCATCTGGCCCAGGCCCCAAAGGGCGAACATGACCTTGCGGGCATGCTG
>DATKNU010000075.1:0-3159 GCA_035541195.1 bacterium | reverse complement strand
TCCACGGTCGAGTGGCCGAAATCCTGCAGTGGCATGGGTCTCGCGTATTGCTCGGCGAAATATTGGGTGTCGTGGATCAAGAGATCCGCGCCCTTGGCGAAGTTGATGAGCCGCCGGTCCCCGTCCACATAACCCTCGATGTCGGTGGCGTAGACGATGGACTTGCCCGCGTATTGCAGTTTATAGATGAGCGTCCCGTTCTTGGGATGGGAATAGCTGCGGTATTGGCTGATGATGACCTTGTCCTTGAAGGAAAGCTTGGTGTCGGACTGGAGGTTCGACAGCTCGGGCTGGCCCATGCCCTCGGCCAGGAAGATTTGGTCGAAGGGCTTCAGGGTGTGGATGCTTTTGATGGAGTTGGTTTCCTTCAAGTCGATGGGGAAGAACATCTGGTCCATCATCATCTCCAGCACATGTTCCAAGTTGGTTTCCATGGCGTGCTGGACGGGCCCGTAGATGGAGGGGCCGTAAATGTAGAGGGCGGAATCCGGCAGGTACAGGGGCGGGAAAAAGGGCAGCCCCATGATGTGGTCGTGGTGCGTGTGGGAAATCAGCACCGTGGTGGACAGGCGCTTGACCTTGTCCTTATTGGCGAAAAAGTTCCTGGCAATTTGTTGGCCGGCGGAAACGATGCCCGTGCCGGCGTCCAAAAAGATGGTGTGATCCAGGACATTGACTTGCACGCAGGAAGAGTTGCCGCCGATTTTCAGCGTCGAGGGGCCTGGGACGGGGATGCTGCCCCGAACCCCCCGAAAAGTGATGGTAAAGTCGTGCGCCATGGGGCTCCTGGCTTGGATTTTCTGTAACCTTGGGGTTTATTATTTCATAAAAACGGGCTTTTTCAACGGGGAATCAGGGAGGCGGGCCTCAAGGCTCCCAAAGGGCCCGGGAACCGCACTGGGGACAGTCCGGCGCCGCCTCCCCCGCCTTCATATAGACGCTGACCGTGCGGTTTTCGCCCGCGCAGGTCACGCAAAGATGGGGGCCGGTATAAAGCAGGGGTTCGCCGGGCCGGCGGGGGGAAATGTCGATATTCATGCGGGGCGCGCCGCCTTCCATCGAGGGCTTGGCGTTCGGATCCAGGGGAGTGCCGGAGGGCAGGCTGTCCATGGCTTTGTTTTACGGCATTTACCCGGGCTTTTCAAAATAAATCCGCCGTCAAAAAAACAGGGGGCCGGGTTAGAATTTGGGGCGTCAAAACCCCGTCGCCCAAGTCCAAGGCGCAAGGAGATTCCATGTTCGATTTGTTCCTCAAAGGCGGCCCGGTGATGTGGCCCCTGCTTTTACTTTCCATCCTCGTCTTGGGCGTGGTGTTGGAGCGCCTTTGGTTTTTATGGCGGGAGCAGGGCGGCCGGGACCCCCTGATGGCCCAACGGATTTGGGACATGATCGGCTCGGGCCGGCTGGACGAGGCCATGGTGAACGGATTGCGCTCGCCGGATTACGTGCTGCGCACCTTGGCCTTCGCCTTGGAACACCGGGACCAGGGCCTGACCGGCGCCCTGCTGCAGGCGGCCAACCGCGAACTCAAGCGTTTTTCCAAGGGCCTCATTCTTTTGGACACCAGCATCACCCTGGCGCCCTTTTTGGGGTTGCTCGGAACGGTGGTCGGGCTCATCCGGTCCTTCGGGCTTTTGGGCGAGGACCAACTCCAATCGCCCACGGTCCTCACCGGCGGCATCGCCCAAGCGCTCATCGCCACCGCCTTCGGCCTTTGCATCGCCATCGTGGCGCTGGTTCCTTTCAACTACCTGCAAGGCCAAGTCGAGGAAGCCCGGCATGAGATCGAGGACAACGCCACGCGGCTGGAACTGGCCCTGCAACGAACGGCGCCGCGCCCGTGAGGATTCCCTCGGTCCATCCCCGCAAGCGCGCCAGGCTTGAGATCATCCCGCTCATCGACATCATGTTCTTCCTTTTGGCCACCTTCATCATGGTGTCCTTGTCCATGATCCAAAACAAGGGCTTGGCGGTGAACCTGCCGGGCGCTTCCGCGGCCACCGCCCAGGCCCCCAACCCCTCGGTGACCTTGGGGCTGTCCGAGGCCGGGCGGCTTTACTGGAACAAGGAAATGATCGACCCCAAGGATTTGGCGGCCAGGCTCCTGGCGCTCAAGGCCTCGGATCCGGATCCGAGGGTTTTTCTCCACGCCGACGCCAAGGCCGCTTACGGCCAAGTGGTGGAAGTGCTCAACGCGGTCAAGGCCGCGGGGATCTCGAAGGTGGCCTTGCGCACCCAGGCGCGGGAACCCTTGACCCCGTGAGCCGCGTCCTGGGCGTGGACGCGAGGTTTTTGGGCGCGGCGGCCCTCTTGCACGGGCTGGCCTTGGGGGTCGGCACGCTGGTGATCCAACCGTCCCAGTATGGGGTGGCCGCTTCCAGCGGTTCGTCGCCCAGCCAGGCGGCGGCCCGGCCCGCGCAGGATTCGGGCGACCTTCATTTGGATTTCAGCGCCCAAGCTTGGGCCGCCGCGCCCCTGAAGCGTCCGGTCCCCTTGAAAAAGCCCCCCCAGGCCCCCGGCACGGGTGAAACGAGGGAATCCCCCGGTTACCTGCTCAATCCCCATCCACCCTATCCGGAGGAATCGCGCCGCCTGGGCCAACAGGGGACGGTTTATTTACGCGTGGATTTGGATGACCGGGGGAACGTGAAGTCGGTGTCGCTTTTAAAAAGCTCCGGGTTCGCGCTGTTGGATGAGTCCGCGCTTCAGACCGTGAAGGATTGGAAATTCACGCCCTTCCGTTTGGGCGGGGTGGCGGTCCCGGGCACGGAGAGCTTGCCCATCATCTTCAACCTTCAAGACCAGGCCCCTTAAAACAAAAGGCCCCCGGTTCCTTGAGGAACCGGGGGCCTGGCGGCTTCCTTCCGCCCTTTTACTTCTTGGCTTTGGCCTTGGCCGCCGGTTTGGCCTTGGCCGCCGGCGCCGCGCTTTGCTGCTTGGTCCAGTTGAGCAGGCCGCCCGCCAAAATGATCTCCTTCTGGCGTTCGGTGAGCCCATGGGTGGCCTGGATGGACTTGCCGGTGGTCAGGTTCTTCACCGGGAAGGGGTGCTCGGCCTTCATCACCATCTTCAGGTCCGGCACTTCCAATTGGTCCCCTTGGGAAATGGCCTCGTAGTCGGCGGCCTGCAGGAAGGTCAAGGGCAGGATGCCGAAATTGA
>DATKNU010000074.1:0-3986 GCA_035541195.1 bacterium | reverse complement strand
AGGCAGCGCCAAGCTCTTGGAAAGCCCCCCCAAACGGAAGGAAAGGACGCCCGGGGGGACCCAGGACCCCCTTGACCGGTCGGTGACATAGTCTTGAAATACCTCGTCCGAGATCACCGCCCATTGGTTTTGCCGGCAGAGGGTTTCGAGGCGGTTTTGGTCCGGCAGGCTTAAAAGCGAACCCGTGGGATTGTGCGGCTGAATCGTGATCAATCCCTTCACTCGGGGGTCTTTCAGGCCGCTCAAGGAATCGAAATCCAAGGGCCATTGGGGCTCTGCCTTGAGCCGGTAGGGAAGGGCTCGGACGCCTTCCAGGGCCGCCAGATGTTCCAAGAGCGGATAACCTGGCGTCGGAACCAGGAAAGCGTCCCCGGGATCCGCGAAAAGCTTAAAAAGATAGGAATAGGCCTCGCTGGTGCTGGCGGTGAGCAGGATATGATCCGGGTCCACGGCCTCGCCCTGGGCCGCCAGGAATCGGGCCAAGGTTTCCCGGGCCTTTCGATCGCCGAAGGGCTCGGGTTCGTAACCGAGGGCCCCGGGGCCTTCCAAGCCCCTCAAGAGGTCCGAAGGATAATTAAACCCGCATCGCGTGGGGTTGGACTCGGTCAAGTTTATGACCGAGGCGGCGCCGAGGCGCTCGACGGCTTCGGTCAAAGGATTGGGCGACAAATCGTCCGGAGTCCGGCGGGAAAAGTTCATTCGGGATTACCTTGGATTTTTCCGGAAGCGCTTGATCAAGAGCCCGAAGTCCGATTCCGGGGGCGGCAGGCGAAGGGCGTTTCCGAAGGCTTTTTCATGAGCTTGGCGCGCGCGGGTCGAGGCCAATTTCACGTAATTCTCGCTGACCGTGATGCTGGAATGGCCCATCAGGTCCCGGATTTCATAGGCGCTGGCGCCGGATTCTGCCAATTGGGTCCCGAAGGAATGGCGCAACACATGCACGGTCAAGTCCTCGGCGTTTTCCATTTGCGCCCAATGGGCGGCCTGCTTGACCCAAGTCTCCAAATAATCGGGGTGGATGGGTTTTTGGGCGCTCCGGGGACTGGCGAAAAGATAAGGCGAGCCTTTTTCGTCCTCGGGACGGGCGTCCAGGTACTTTCGAAGCAGTTCCAGCAAGGGTTTGGTCATGGGTAGGGTCCGTTCCTTGTCGCCCTTGCCGATGACCGTCAAAAAGCCCCCGGCCAAGTCCAAATCCCGCAACCTTAAGGACGCGATCTCCGAGACCCGGAGCCCCGCGTGAAAGCCCAAAAGGACCGTCAGGCTGCATTTGAGGTCCGCCAACTCGCGGGTCCTTAAATTTTGGATCAAGAGGCCGCGGTTTCCGGGCGTCAAGGGGTGGGGATTGCGTTGGGGGCTTCGGATGTTCAAGTTGTGGAAGACCGCCGTGGGGTCGTTGGTAATGGCCTGGATCGAGGCCAAGTGGCGGTAGAAGGATCGGGTGGCGGCCAGGATGCGCTTCATGGACCGGGTGGAATAGGCCTTGCGGGGCTTACCGCTGGGGGTTAACCCCGCCTTGGTTAAGGAGGCCGCGAAACGGATCAGGTGCTCGGGTTTGGCTTGGGTCGGGCTGTTAAAGCCAAGTTCCTGCAGGAACTGCCTTAGGATGCGTAAATCCTGCAGGTAGTTTTCCTGGGTATGGGATGACTTGCGCAGGGCGAGAAAGTCGCCGTAAGGGGCCACCAAACGCAAATCCTCAAGGTTGGGGTTGGGCCTTTGGGGGTTCTTGGAAGGTTCGGGAGAGGTCATAATTTGGTATAACTGTAATTATACCGAATGACAATCGGTCGTCAAGCGGCTTCTTTGACCCCGAATATCCGTGTTTAGAAGTTGTTAAGTAACGCTTGAAAGCTTGAAGTGTCCTCGATCGGCAGCAAGTGCCCCACCTTGGCGATGATTTGAAGCTCGCTTCCGGGGATCAGCCGCGCCATGGCCTCGGATTCGCTGGGCGGGATCAGGGCGTCTTCCTGGCCTGCCAGGATCAAAGTCTTAACGTCCAGGGCCGGCAAAAGGTCCCTTTGGTCCCGGCGGTCCGCCATCACCCTTTGGGCCAATGCCACGCCCCCCGGCGGGGCTTCCAGGATCCATTGGCGCAGCTTCCCGACCACCTGGGGCTTGGTTTGAAGGGTGGTCTGGCTCAGAAGTCCCGGCAGCATACCCTCCACGAAGCCCCCCATGCCCTCGGTTTCAACCCGCTCGGCCATCCTCAAGCGGTTTTGCCTGGCTTCGGGCCTATCCAGCCCCGCCCGGGTCGAGATGAGGATGAGTTTTTCCAAGGACTTGGGGAAAAGACGGGCGAACTCAAAGGCCCAATAGCCGCCCATGGAAAGGCCTCCCAAATGAATCCGGTCCCCGGCCCCAAGTGCCCGCAAGCGGGCCTCCAGGGCCAAAGAAAGGGCCTTAAAATCAATTTTCGCGGGGGTCAGGGGGGAAGCGCCGAATCCTGGGAAATCAGGTAAGAGGAGGCGAAAACCCATGGGAGGCGTAAAGTCGTCCCAAAAATGGCTGGAAAGGGGAAAGCCGTGGAGCAACACTAGGGGCTTCCCTTCGCCGACGGACCTTATTTCAAGGCTGGGAAGGGACATGCCGCCTCGCTTGTTACTTGGCTCCGGGCGTCACCGTTCCGGTGGGCACTTCGGTGGGATTGGCCATGCTTTTGAGCTTATCCCAAAGCGTGGGACCGGGCGTGGGGGTCGGGGTGCAAGTCGGCGTGGGGGTGGGCGCGACCCGGGCGTCGATCAGGATCTGCCGGTCATGGCCTCCCTTTTGGACCGTCTCCATCACGTGCACCACGATGGCATAGTCGGCCTTGTCCAAGTCGAAAAACTTCCCATAGAGGGCGATCCGCTCGCCGGGCTTGAGGCTTTGAAGCTCCGACAAATCCCCCGTTTGGACCGGGAAAAGGAGCAAGGGAAAGGCGTAATGCAGGCCGTCCTTTTCCTGGATGGAAAATTTCACCAAGTTATATTGGTCCACGTTCAGCCCCACGGCCTTGAGTTTTTCCCGGAACTCATAGGGTTTTTTCCACTCGTAAGAGGTAAAGGAACCCTCGGATTGGATCATGCGGCCGTTTTCGACCTCGTAATAATATTGGCGAAGGAAATCGAAGTTCGTGACTTCGTATTGGGTGAAGTAAAAATCCGGCGTCGGGTCGGCCAAGAGCGCCAAGGGCAAGGCTGTCAGGCAGGCTAAAAGCGCGAGGATGGGTTTCAAGTGGATTCCCTTTCGGATTTCTCAGGCGGCCCATTATACCGGGCTTTAAAAGGGCTTGTCTAGAAAATGGGCGCCAAGTTGAAGATAAATTCGGGCGGGGCGGCCTCGTCGGTGCGCCAGGCCACGTCAAAGCGCAATTCCACCAGGGATTGCTGGAACAGGAAGCTGTAAAAGCGGATTCCCGCGCCCACGCTGTTGAGCACCTTGCTCTCCCCCAGTTCCCCCAGCTTGTCCGAGACCACCCCGGTGTCCATGAAACCGGCCAACTCGATGTCCTTGACCAAAAGGAAGGACAGGGGCGGCAGGACGAAATTCAGGTCCGTGGCGATGGGATAGCGCAATTCGGTGTTCCAAAGCGCCAGGTTGCTGCCGTAAAAGGTGGTCCCGCCGAAACCCCGGATGGTCGTGAAATAGGATTGGAAGGGCACGTCGTCCCCCAGAAAGAAGGTCTGCGGGTTCAGGCCCTGGGAGCTGATGCCCACTAAGCGGTTGGCCCAAACCAAGTGGTTGAGGAAGTCGAAATTGGCGTAGGCCTGGGTCTCGAGGAAAAGGTTCACGAAGGACACTGTGGAGTCCAGGACCGGCAGGGCCTGCAAAAGCGTGAAGTTGTAGGAATAGCCGCTGTCGGGCCAGAATTGGGCGCCGCGGCGGTGGTCCTTGACGTAGGACAGCCGGTAGAAATTGGCCACGTTCCAGTTGTCGGCGTTTTGGAAATAATTGGAAATGCCTTCCGAGAATTGCAGGTAGAGGGGGTTCCCCTGGAACCTTTGGCTCCC
>DATKNU010000073.1:0-10077 GCA_035541195.1 bacterium | reverse complement strand
CGCCCAGGAAATCATCCTGGGATTGGACCGGGACCGGATTTCCTGGTCGAAAAAGCCTTTCGCTTTCGACACCCAGGCCTTCCAAAAGATGATCCGGGAACTGGACCCCGAGGGGAAGATCCGGGTCGTGGAACGGGATTTCCATTCCCAGAAAAATCCGGAAGCCAACGACACCCATGAGCGCAATGTCCTTTCCATGGAATGCCGAAAGGGGAATTGGGTCATCCAAATCGACGCCGATGAGGTGTTGTTGAACCCGATGGAATTCAAGGCTTGGGTCGATTCGGGCAAGGCCTCCGGCATGGTGATGGCCACTTGGCTTTTGGTTTTTAAGAGGATCGGGGAAGACTTTTTGGTGGTGGACAAGGAAAATCACCATATCGCGGTAGGGTCCCGGCTTCAGAACGCTTGCATCGGGTTCCGGCACACCGGGCAGGATAAATGCGTCTCACCCCTGCGATTGCTTCATTTCGCTTATGGCCGCACCCCGGAAGAACTAAAGGTAAAGCTGGAAAACTGGAGCCATTCGGGGGATTTTGACGTCGAGCGTTATTTTGAGATGTGGAAAAGCGTGACCTTGGAGAATTACGCCCAATTCAAGAACCTCCACCCGATGGAAGGCAAGGCCTGGCCCAAGCTGAAGCGGATCCAAAAACAAGCCGATTGGCCCGAGGGGATCACGGAATGAAGAAGAAACCAAAAGTCGCCATCCTGCGGGGGCCGCTTTTGAACCCCTTCGAGATGCAAAATTACGAGAGGATGCAGGACGAGTTCGAAATCGTGGCCTTCGCCCCGCACGAGACCCGTTTCGACCTTTCGGCGGTGGCCTTGCCCCAAGAGATCCTCTGGTGCCCCATCGCGGGCAAGACGCCCTTCGAGCGTCCCCGGCGTAAATGGATGGCGCTCCAGGACCGGGTGACCGGGAACACCCATTCCTTCTGCGGACTGGCGGACCGGCTCAAGGGCTTTGACATCTACCATATCAAGGACCAACCCTTTTGCTTCAGCTACGAGGCCGCCTTGGCCAAGCGCAAGTGGGGCGGGCGTCTGCTGGTGACCCAGATGGAGAACATCCCTTTCTTGAACGATAACCGGCTCATGGAACGCCAAACCAAGCGCGCCGTGCGGGAACAGACCGACCTTTTCCTGCCCGCCAACGAGGCGGCGGCGCGCACCCTGCGCCTGGAAGGCGCGCCCGAATCCAAAATCCGCATGATATCCAACGGGGTGGATGTCCGGCATTTTAAACCCGGTCCGAAGGACCCCGCCTTGGCGGCTTCCTTGGGATTGCCCGAAGACGCCTTCGTGGCGCTTTACGTGGGCCGTTTGGCCAAGAGCAAGGGCATCTTCACCCTGTTGGAGGCGGCCAAGGTCATCCTGGCCCGGGACCCGAAGCTGCATTTGTTGTTGGTGGGGAAGGACGAGGAAGGCGTGATGGATTGGGCCCGGGCCCGGGGATTGGGTCCCCATGTACACCACGCGGGCTTCGTGAGTTACGACCAGATGCCGCGTTATTACCGCTTGGCCCAGATCTCGGTGCTGCCCAGCATCCCCACCCGGGGATGGATTGAGCAATGTCCCTTCGTGCTGTTGGAAGCCATGGCTTGCGGCGTGCCGCCTATGGGATCCAACTGCGGGGGAATCCCCGAATCCATCGGGGATGACGCGCGGGTCTTTGAGCCGGGCTCGGTCGAGGGGCTGGCCAAGGTTTTGACCAACCTTCGCGCCGCCTATTCGCCCCGCCTATGTCGGGCGGTGCGGGACAGGGCCGTGAAGCTTTATTCGACCGAGGTGCTCACCCAGAAACTGAGGGCAATCTACCGCGAGGCGCTGGCTTTACCCGCGGGAGGGGGGACGGCATGAGGATTTTAGTGACCGGCAGCGCGGGGTTCATCGGCTTCCACGCGGCCTTGAGCCTTTTGGAACGCGGCCACCAGGTGCTGGGCCTGGATAATTTGAACGACTATTACCCGGTGCCCCTGAAGCGGGCCCGCACCCGCAAACTGGAAGAACACCCGGCCTTCCGGTTCCAACGCCTTGATTTGGCAGACCCTTCGGCCTTGCGCCGATCCTTCCGCCGCTTCAAGCCCCATCGGGTGGTGCATTTGGCGGCCCAAGCCGGGGTGCGTTATTCCCTGCGGGAACCGCGCCAATACATGGAATCCAACATCATGGGTTTCTTCAACCTGCTGGAATGTTGCCGGGAGGGGAAAGTGGAAAACCTGGTTTACGCTTCCTCCAGTTCGGTTTACGGTACCTTCGGCCGGATCCCTTCCCAAGAGGACGAAAGGGTGGACAAACCCATGAACCTTTACGCGGCCACCAAGATCTGCAACGAATTGATGGCCTTCACCTACAGCCGCCTGCACGGTTTGCCCGCCAAGGGCCTGCGCTTCTTCACGGTCTATGGCCCTTGGGGCCGGCCCGACATGGCCGTCTTCCAGTTCGCGGCCCGGATCCTGGCGGGAAAGCCCATCAACCTCTATGGCCGGGGCAAGGGCCTCTGGCGGGACTTCACCTACATCGACGACATCACCCAGGGCGTGGTGGCTTCCGTGGAGAAGATCCAGGCGCCGATCAAGGTCAGGCCGAAGAACCGCTACGCGCGCGCCTTGGCGATCCCCCACCGGGTCTACAACATCGGCCATCATGAGCCGGTGCGGGTGGGCCGGGTGGTCGCCATCCTTGAGAAATTGCTGGGAAAAAAAGCCAAGGTGCGCCGGCGCCCCGTGCCGCCCACCGACGTCCCCATCACCTTCGCCCAGGTGGACCGCCTGGGACGGGAAGCCGGATTCAAGCCCGCCTTCCCCATTGAGGAAGGGCTGGCACGCTTCACCGACTGGTATTTGACCGAGGGGCACCGTTTCGTCCCCGCGGGATGGAAGCCGAAGTGAGCGGCCCTTCCCGCCTCATCCTGCGGGTCCCCAATTGGTTGGGGGACAGCCTGATGGCCACGCCCGCGGTGGCGCGGGCGCGGGAATTAAACCCCGAGGCCCACTTGACCGTGATGGCCCGTCCGGCTTTCGCCCCTTTTTGGAAGGCTTTCCCCGGGGTGGACGAGGTTTTCATTTTGGATTCCAAGAGACGGCACGCCGGGGTCCTTGGCTTTTTGCGCGCGGCCCGGGAAATCGCCGCGGGACGTTATGACTTCGCGCTTTGCCTGCCCCAGTCCTTTTCCTCGGCCTTCCTCTTTTTCGCCGCCCAAATTCCCCGACGGGCGGGTTACGCCGCCGAGGGGAGGGCTCCTTTTCTCACCCACCCCCTTTCCTTGCCGGACGCCCGCAAGCGTCACTTGGTGGAGGAATATGTGCGCTTAGTGGAGGCGGCTTTCGGCTCCCCCGCGACATCGAAGCCTCAAGCCCTCCGGGCGCCGCTGGCGGCGGGAAAGCCCGAGGCGGCCGCGCTGCTTAAAAAAATAGGGGCCGCGGGGAAGGGCTTGATCGCCCTGGGGCCCGGCGCCACCTATGGCCCGGCCAAGCGGTGGCCTTTGGCTTACTGGCGGGAAGTGATGAAAAAACTTTTGGCCAGCCGCGGGGAAACATTGCTCCTTTTGGGCGGCGCCGAGGAGGAAGCCTATTTGAGGCCCCTGGTTGAGGATTTCCGCCAAGGCCCGCAGGCGCGCCGGGTGCATCTTTTGGCGGGGAAGACCTCGGTGACGGGCCTGGTTTCCCTGCTTTCAAGCTGCAAGCTGCTCATCACCAACGACACCGGGCCCATGCACGCGGCGGCGGCGGCGGGTACGCCCACGGTGGCCCTTTTCGGTTCCACCTCGCCCCTGTGGACCCGTCCCTTCGGACGGGGCCACGCGGTGCTTTACCACCCGCCCCGCTGCAGCCCTTGCTTTCAAAAGACCTGCCCCATCGGTTATGTCTGCCTGCACCGGATCCAGGTGGCGGAAGTTTTGGCGGCGGCCGAGAAAATATTACGGTCTAAAACCAGGGTCGGTCCTGAGCCCTTGGGCGGGCGGACATGAAGCGGATCCTGGTGGTGAAACTAAGGCCCTTGGGCGACGTGGTGGTGGCCGGTCCTAAGTTCGAGGCCATCCGCCGGGCCTTTCCCAAGGCTTGGATCACGGCCTTGGTCCAGCCGCCGGCCCAGGAATTGCTCCGGCACAGCGGATGGGCCAATGAGGTTTTCGCCTATCACCGGGGCCGTATCGACCAACGTAATCCCTTGTCGAGGGCTTGGCGGCATTACCGGCTGGTGCGGGCCCTGTGGCGGCGCCGCTTTGACCTGGCCGTCGATTTTTCGGGCGCCCACCGAAGCGCCCAAATCGTCCAGTGGTCCGGGGCTTCCCTGAAGCTGGGCCTGGGGCTGCCCGCCCTGAGGGGCTTTTATGACCAGGCCGCCCCCGCGGCCGATGAGAAAAAAGTGTCGCCCATGGAACTGGACGCCCGGGTGCTGGGGCTTTTAGGGCTCCAGGCCCAAGGCTACGACCGGCCGGGCGGTTTTTGGCCCTTGCCCGAGGAAGCTCGCCGCTTCGCGGACAGTTTTTTCAAAGCCAACCGTTTCGAGGAAGGGGATCTGGTCTTGGCGGTCAATCCCTTTGCCAGCTGTCCCAGCAAGGAGTGGTATCCGGAGAAATGGGCGGCGGTCATCATCGAATTATTGTCGAACGGCTTCAAGATTTTCTTCACTTGCGCGCCGCTGGAAAAGAAGGGCCTGAAGGCCATCGAGGAAAAAATCGGGAAAACCCTGCCGGTTTACGCCGGCAGCCCGCTCACACCCCTCTTGGGGCTTTACCGCAGGTGTCATGCGGTTTTGAGCGTGGATTCGGGTCCCCGGCACATCGCCGCGGCGGTGGGCGCGCCCACCCTCACGGTTTGGGGACCCGAGCCGGTGGGCCGCTGGCATCCTTATTCGCCCGAGCGGCATCCCTTGGTGATCCGGGAAATCGACTGCCGCCCCTGCGGCCTGTCGGTTTGCGTGGCGCGAAAGCACGAATGCATGACTTCCTTGCAGCCCCAGGATTTGGTCAAGGCCCTGAAGGCGCTGCTCAAGCGGACCCTGGCGCGGGACTGGGAGGCTTAGGTGGGGGCCCGAAAAGTTTTGATCTTGAGGCCCCGGTTCCTGGGGGACATGGTCCTGGCCACGGGCCTCATCGGGGCGATCAACCGGGAATGGCCCGGGACGGAAGTTTCCTTCCTGGCGGAGGCGCCCTTCGCCGAAGCCTTGGCGAACCACCCGGGCCTTCGGGAAGTGCTGGCCTTCGACGCGGCCCGCAAAAACCACCCCCTTTACCTTTGGGAATTTTACCGGGAACTGCGTCGACGTCGATTCGACGTGGTGCTGGATCTTTTCGGCAATCCCCGCACCGCCCAGATGGCTTTTTTCTCGGGCGCGCCGGTCCGGATTGGCTTTGACTTGCGGGGAAGGACTTGGGCCTACACCCAATTGGCGCCGCCGGCTTCGCCCCGGCTTCCCTCGGGACGCCGGCCCGTGGTGGAGGCTTACCTGGACCAGGTCCGGGTCTTGGGCCTCAAGGCCGAGGGGGCATACCAAACCTTCCTCAAGGTGACCGATGAGGAAAAAAATCATGCGCGCAACCTGTTGGCCCGGGCCCGTCTGGGCTTAAGGGAAAAAATCGCCGTGCTGGCCCCGGGGGCTTCCTGGCCGGCCAAGCATTGGCCCCTGGAAAAATTCACCGAACTGGGCGCCCGGCTCAAGGCCGAGGGCTTCCGGGTCCTGGGGGTCTTTGGCCCCAAGGAGAAGGCGCTGGCGGAGGATTTCAAGGGCCGGATGGACAAGGATTGGATTTTCATCCAGGAGCCCTCGCTGAGGGGCCTGATGGCCTTCATCGAGGCGGCGGACGTGCTGGTCGCCAACGACGCCGGACCCATGCACATCGGCCCCGCGGTGGGCACGCCCACCCTGGGGATCTTTGGGCCGGGTGAACCGGAGGTTTGGTTCCCCTATGGGCCGCCCCACCGGGTCCTTTACGCCGAAGTGCCCTGCGCCCATTGCGCCCTGGACGCCTGTCCCTTGATGGCCTGCATGGCCGCCCTCTCGCCCCGGGACGCGGCGGGGCAGGTATTGGCCATGACGGCTTCCCGCCCCTTGAAAAGGGCCTGAAAGCCGACGCTTCGGTTCCGGCGGCGGAAGCCGTGAAGTCCCTTCCCCAAAAATCCCGATTGCTTCTATAATGCGGCTTCCGCGGCAACCGCTAAGTCACTCATGAGGAGCCCCCCTTGTTCGGCAAAGGCAAAATTTGGATGGACGGCAAGCTGGTCGATTGGAAAAAAGCGAATATCCACGTGCTTTCCCACGCGGTGCATTACGGTTCCTGCGTTTTTGAGGGCGTGCGCTGTTACCACACCAAGCAGGGTCCGGGAATTTTCCGGTTGGACGCCCATGTGGACCGGCTCTATGACTCGGCCAAGATTTACCGCATGGAAATCCCCTACACCAAAAAGCAATTCGCCGACGCCATCGTGAAGGTGGTGAAGGTCAATAAGCTCAAGGCCTGTTATATCCGGCCCTTCGTGTTCCGGGGCTATGGGGCCATGGGCCTTTATCCCCTGAAAAACCCTCTCCAATGCGCCATCGCGGCTTGGTCCTGGGGTTCCTACCTGGGCGAGGAAGCCCTCAGCAAGGGAATCTCGGTGCGCATTTCTTCCTGGCAACGCCAGGCGCCCAACACCTTCCCGGCGCTGGCCAAGGCCGCGGGCAACTATCTGAATTCCCAATTGGTCAAGATGGAGGCCGTCCAGGACGGTTTTGACGAGGGGATCGCGTTGGATCATTACGGTTACGTGTCCGAGGGATCGGGCGAGAACGTCTTCATCGTGAAGAACGGGGTCATCTTCACGCCGCCCACCAGCGGGGCCATCCTGGCCGGCATCACCCGCCATTCGATCTTCACGCTGGCCCGCGACATGGGCATCGCCATCCGCCAGCAAGTGTTGCCCCGGGAGTCGCTTTATATCGCCGACGAGGTGTTTTTGACCGGGACCGCCGCCGAGATGGTGCCGGTCTCCAAGATCGACAACATCACGATCGGCGACGGCAAGCGCGGCCCGGTGACGACCCGGGTGCAGAAGGCCTTCTTCGACATCATCAAGGGCGAGACGCCGGACAAATTCGACTGGTTCACCCGGGTTTAACGGCGCCCGGGCGTTTTTCATGTTGAAGGACGGACCGCGCAAGAAAAAGGCGGCGCCGTTCGTTTCAAGACCGGTACGCCATTCCCGGCGAGAAAGCCCCCATGTCGCCCCCATCCCCCGATAAAATCCTCTTCATCCGCCTGAAGGCCATCGGCGACGTCGTGCTTTGCACGCCCCTCATCCGGGCCTTGCGCCGCGCCTACCCGAAGGCCCAAATTGATTTTTTGGCCGACGCTTTTCCCGCGCGGCTTCTCGGGCATAACCCCTATTTGAACCGGGTGCTCACGGCCCCGCCGAAGGGCAGTTCTTGGAAAACCCAATGGGATTTTTTCAAGGCCCTGCGCCGCAACCGCTATGACTTGGTTTTCGACCTCTTTGGAAATCCCCGAAGCGCCTGGATGGCGCTTCTTTCCGGGGCGCCCGCGCGGGTGGGCTACGCCTACCGAGGCCGGCGTTGGGCTTACAGCCATCCGGTGCCGATGAACCGGGTGCGAAAGTACCAAGTGGAAGTAAACCTGGACGTGTTGCGCCATTGGGGGATTGAGGCCGACGGCGCCCGCACGGAGATATTCCTGACCGAGGACGAGCGGCGGGAAGGGGAGTCGACTTTAGGCCTTTTGGGCCTGCCCAAAAACGGGGCGCCCCGGGTGGGCTTGAATCCCACGGGGACTTGGTCGGCCAAACGCTGGCCAAGGGCCTATTGGCGTGACTTGATTTCGCTTTTGAATGGGAAGGGGATAAGGCCCATTCTTTTGACCGGGCCCTCGGATGGGGAAGAGCTCGCGGCCATCCGCCGGGGTTTGGAGGAGCAAAGTTTGGCGGCGCCCGAAACGGATCTGCGACAATTGGCGGGGATCATCCAGGGGCTTGACCTTTTGATCGGCAACGACGGAGCGCCCCAGCACATCGCCCAGGCTTTGGATGTCCGGAGCCTCACGCTCTTCGGGCCCACTTGGGGTATTTCCTGGAACAAGCCGGAGGACCCCCGGCATCTTTTCTTGCAGGATGCCCCGCCCTGCGGCCCCTGCGACAAGACCCTTTGTCCCAATCCCCGGGAACCCCTTGCCGGGCATCCGGCCTACCAGGAGTGCCTGACGCGACTGACACCTGAAAAGGTGGCTCGGTCGGCCGCGGCCCTTTTGCGAACTTCCTGACGCTTATCCTAGCTTGGATGGAATAGAAGATCGGTTCAAACCACAGGTAATTATGGGGCTGGGTTGGGACCGCGGGGCCTGATTTAAACAATAAACATGACAAAAAATATTGTTTTGACTTAGTTGATGGAAAAATGACGAAATTAGGCATATAAAGGTTTTCCTTTGAGGTTTTATGGTTAAAGCATTCAGTTTTTAAGGGAATTAGACGTTAGGTTTGGCAGGGAAAATGCAATTCATTTGGCAGGGGCCTCTTACCAAACCTTAGTTGGGATTGAAAAGATGAAGTTTTTCACCACTTGCTTAAAACGATTTAACGCCCGCCTGCTCGCGGGATTGATGATGGGCTTGTTCGCGCCTTTGGGATCGCAAGCCGCGGTCTCCATTTCCAACATCCAAATTTCCAATTCCAACCCCACGCCGGGATCGGTGGTGGCCGTTACCATCACTTATTGCGAAACCGCCAACGTCACCCCTTACTGGTTGGTGGCGGTGAACCCCTCTTCCAACACCATCCAGGCTTGCCCGGCCGCAAACCAATATTTCTTGGTGGATTCCAACACGACCCCCACGGGCGTGAGCGTGGTGTCGGGGACCCAGGATGATTCCACCGCCACCGGTAATGGTTGGGCGGGCGTGCCGGTACCCAACACGCCCCCGGCTTGCCCCTATACCCAAATTTTCAACGTGACCATTCCCAGCACCCTGAGCGCCGGCGCCTACAACCTGGATGTTTCCGCGGGCGATTATTACGTGCAGTGCAATTCCGGATCGGTGGCCCACACGTCCACGGTCATCAACATCCCTTACCCCCCCGCCAACGTGAGCCTGGTCAAGATCGCCGACGGCACCTCCCCCAACGACGGCAACCTGGTGCTTTTCCGAATCGACTATACCTACGGCAACACGGGCCCGGTGACCATCACGGACAACATCCCCGCCAACGTCTCGTTGGTGAGCCCGACGGCCAGCGCCATCAGCCCGGGCGGCTCTTTGGCCGGCTCCACCATTACTTGGGTCCTGCCGGCGTCCCTGCCCACGGTCACGGGTGAAGTGTGGTTCCTCACCCAGGTCAATGGCGGGGTGGCCGCGGGCACGGCCATCACCAACCAAGCCAGCGCCACCTCGGCGGCCACCGGGTCGGTCACTTCCAACACGGCCCAAGCCAACGTGGGCGAGGCCGGCTTCACCCTGACCAAAAGCGAAATGCCGATCAACGCCACCTTGAACCCCGGGGACGTGGTCACCTACGCCTTGGCCTACCAGATCAGCGGCCTCAACCTGGACCTTTACGATTCCTATGACAACGACACCAACGGCACCACCAACGCCGGAACCAAGGGTTATGACGGCACGGGTTACAACTACAACACCACGGGCGGAACGGGGACTTTTACCACGCAAAGCGACGCCCAGGGGAACCACTACATCAACGCCTTCACGGGCGGCGGGCAAAACAGCAACTACCCGGCTTTGCTTCGCCAAAGCCCCAACATCAGCCTTTGCTCGGGTGATTTCATGGTGGAAGGCGACATGGAAATACCGCCCGGGTACGACTCGGGCGGCGACGCCACCATGGTGGTGGCTTTCGATCCGGGCACCCAGGAAGGTTATATGTTGGGCATGTCGCTGGACTCCGGGCCGGGCAACTTCTTCGTACAGGAAAACAACGGGCCGGGCAATGTGTCCTTCCCGGGGACGGCCACCAACGCCACCATCGGTACCAGCATTACCGCCGGGGTTTGGTACACCGCCGAAGCCCTGGTCACGGGAACGGGCCCCATCACCATCCAGGCCAAGATCTGGCCCCGGGGAACCAC
>DATKNU010000072.1:0-3692 GCA_035541195.1 bacterium | reverse complement strand
CGTGATGTCGTGCACGCCAGCTACCTGCTGGGCGCAGTTAACCGGGGCCCAGCCATCCTTGGCCGGCTATTGGCTCCCGCGTTTTTTAAGAGGTGCGGGCCACCCGGAGATTGTTCGTGATGTCGTGCACGCCAGCTACCTGCTGGGCGCAGTTAACCGGGGCCCAGCCATCCTTGGCCGGCTATTGGCTCCCGCGTTTTTTAAGAGGTGCGGGCCACCCGGAGATTGTTCGTGATGTCGTGCACGCCGGCCACGTGCTGGGCGGCGCTCATGGCGCTTCGCTTGTCCTCGTAATCCTCCACCAGCCCCGACAAAATGACATGGCCGCCCCGGGCGGACACATGCAAGTTGGAGCAGAAGGGGCGGATTTCGCGGGCGATGACGGCTTCCAACTCGACATCTTTCGGATCCGAAGCGTAGGGATTATCCATGGAATCCTCCTTAAACCTAAAGTCTTCCACCCCTTAAGCCTACGCCCCAAAAGCGGGTTTTTCAAAGGTCCACGATTACCCCGTCCCTATCAAGGGGTCGTCCTCATTAAAAAAACTGGCTGCTTCTCCCGCTTCCGCCTCAAGAGGCGGGCTGGATCACCAGCCGATCCGACATGGTCTTCCCATCTGCCTTGAGCAAGACCGAATAAATGCCCGGCGGGACCGGGTGGCCCGCGCTGTTCATGCCGTCCCAAAAAATCTCATGGGCGCCCTTTTGCCACTGGCCGGAGTAAAGCTTTCGGATGAGGAATCCCCCCGGCCCCACCACCGACAGGGTCACCGACTGGGTTTGGGCGGTTTGGATCGAAAGATAAATCCGGTCCCCTTCCTGGAAGACCAATTCCCGCCCGGCGGCCGAAAGGCTGGGCGAAACGCCGATGGCCCCATCCTCGGACTCGGGCGTTTGGTTGTTTTTCACCACCACTTGCCGGATCCCCTCCGCCGGGGCTTGGGCGGCCGACCGGTGCCTGGAGGCCTTGGCCGATTGACCGATCCAATCCGCCAAGAGCCAGACCGCCCCCAGCGCCGCCAACGCCATCATGCCCAGCCCGATCCAAGGACGGAACTTGGAGAAGGAAATTCGGGGCCAAACCCAGGGACGCGGCGCGGGGGCCTGCGGGGCCTTAGGAACCTTAGGGGCCTCGGGCGGCAGGTGGCGGAAAACCTTTTGAACGGCTTCGGTCACTTCATTGGTGAAAGAGGGATCCCGGCGGGAAAGCCGTTCGAATTCCCGGCGCGCCTCGGGGCTGAGGCCGTCTTCCAGGTAAAGTTGGATGAGGGTTTCTCGGGGCCAATGCATGGGGACATTATAGCCATTCCAGGGGATTTTTACCCTCAGGCGGCGGACATTTCCCCCAAGGTGGCCAGCGTTCCCAGCGTGCTGTTGATCACGGCCACTTCCCGGGCGTTGGCTTCATAGCCTCGCTGGGCGATGATCATGTTCGAAAGTTCCACCGTCAAATCCACGTTGGAATTTTCCAGCGCGCCGCCCTGAATGGTGCCCAAGCCCTCTTTTCCCGCCACCGTCTGTTCCATCGTTCCCGAACTGGCCGACGCCTGGTAATAACCGTTACCGACCGATTCCAACCCCTCGGGATTGTTCACCCGGGCCATGGAAAGCTGGGCCAGGGCCAAGGTCTGGCCGTTGCTGAAGGCGCCCTGGAGGGTGCCCGTGCGGTCCACCGACAGGCTTTGGAGGGTGCCATCGGCGTAGCCGTCTTGGGAGACGGCATGGGCGGTGAACTGGGGCACGTAGGTGTTGACGCCGTTGACCACCTGATAGCTTCCTTCCGCGTCGCTAAAAAGGCCGTCCCGCTTGCCCTGTCCCAAAACCCCCGCGGTGCCGAAATTCAAATTCACCGCCATAATCTCGGCGCCCTGGACCGGCCGGGGCGAGACCACGCCCAGGGCGTTGGTGGCGGGAATGTAGATGCGCGGCATGTCAGGCTGGGGCAAAAGGGCCGGCTTGATCCCCGAAACACCGCCCGTGTTGGCCAGGGATCCGTCGGTGTTGAAGTAAATGAAATCCCCGATGTAAAGCCCGTTCAATCCCCGGTCATAACTGGTGTTCACCAAGGGCGGGGTGAAGGCTCCTTCCGAAATGCCGGTCCCCCCCAGCAGGTTGGAACTGGCGGGAGCCTTTCCACCCGTCGTGTCAAAGGCGTACCAGGCGTAACAAACCTGGCTCTGCCCCGCGGCCGTGTTGTTGTTGATCCCGGCCGCCCCCAAATCATTCACCTGGTAAAAAAGCACCGTAATCTCGTGGGGGTTCCCCAAAGAGTCATAAGTGGTCTCGCTGGCCTGGGTGGCCGGTTCCACCGGCGGCTGTTGTTCCCAAGCGTAAGTGCCGGCGCTGGCCTGGGCCTGGTTCAAGTCGATGCCCAGGTATTCCACCCCATAGGGGTCGGCGGCGGTATTTTGGGTCAGGTCCCCCACCTGCTGAAGCGCGTAACCGCCGTTGGGCAGGGGCGCCAGCTGTACCTTGGCGTTGTTCATGTTGAAGCCAAAAAGGTCGATGCCCACCGACAGGGGCAGGATGGGGTTGCCGCCGGGGTTCAAATCCAAGATCCCACCGGGTTGGTTGGCTTGCTGGAAGGAATCCAGGTTACCGGCGAAATTCACCTGGGTGGTGGCCTTGGGCGGAATCGTCATCGAGGGGTTGATGTTGATGTTCGACACGTTGGCCGGGTTTTGGTTGTTGAGCGTCAAGTTGGCATGGGTGACGACCGCGGGCTGACCGGGCACCGAGGAAAAACTGTTGATGATTTCCTTCGTGTATTGGATCGAGGCGTTGAAGCCCTGGATGAGGCCGCCCTTGTCGTCCACCAAATTGCCGTTGCTGTCGAGGGACAAGTCGCCGGCCCGGGTCAAGTAGGTCTGGCTTCCCTGCTTGGCTTCCAAAAAGCCATTGCCCTGGATGGCCACGTCCAAATTTTGGCCCGTGGTCTGGATGTTGCCTTGGGAGAAAAGCGTGTCGATCTGGGCCAACCCGGACCCCAGGCCCACTTGGGCCGGATTGGTGCCGCCCAATCCTTCGGCCGGATTGTCGGCCGACCCGGCGGAGAGCGTCTGGCCGAAGGAATTCAAGAATTCCGCGCGGCTGCTCTTGTAGCCGACCGTGCTGACGTTGGAAATATTATTCCCAATCACGTCCAGCCAAAGGCTGTCGTTGCGCAAACCCGACAGCGCGCTATAGAGACCTTCCAGGCTCATGAAATACCCCGGTAAAATACGGACCTAGTCCCCTCTTCTAACGGCTTTTTTCCTTAAAACTTCAGGACTTTGGGGGACTTTCCGGGGCCTTAAATGTCGTCGGCGTTAAATGTGGACAAATCCAAAAAGGCCCCAAATAAAGGGCTTTTTAAATTTTTAAGGGTGATTTAGCTGTGGAAAGCCTGAAACGAGGGGAAAAACACCAAGACCCTAAAAATAAAAAGCCGAAACCCCGGGAGGGATTCCGGCTTAAACACGAAGGGAGAGGTCAGCGGGCGGCGGCCTTGGAGGCTCCCCGGTACTTCGGCCCGACTTGGACCACGCCTTGGCAATTGGCGGCCCCGCACATGCACTTGAACTCGTAGCTCCACTCGCCCACGTCGTCGGTCTCTTTATAGTTCCAACTGATCTCTTCTTCCTTCGGGATGTCCCGGATGGCCTTCAGGACGATCCCATTCACGACCTTCGCGCTGGGATCGCAGGAATGGT
>DATKNU010000071.1:0-7778 GCA_035541195.1 bacterium | reverse complement strand
GGCCGCGGGGGTTCTCTTGGTGGAAGAAGCCGGCGGCCGGGTCACCGACATCTCAGGCGGGCCTTTTGACCTTCTGGCGCAGAACGCCTTGGCCAGCAACGGGCTGGTCCACGCCCAGATTCACAAGGTGCTTTGGTCGGGCAAGGACGAGAAGGCTTGGGTCAAGGCCAATCGAGGCTAAGGGTCAACCGGCTTCGGCCGGCGTTTTCTTAAAGCCAAGCAGTGCCCTTCCGATCCCCAGGAAGGTCAGGTGGTTCAGGGGAAACTCCAAAAGCACATGGGTGAAGCTCAGGAAAAACAGCCACCGGAAACCCGTCTGGTAATTCCAAGCCGAAAGTCCCAGGGACAAAACCCAAATCCCCAGGATGAGGCCCAAGCGCTTGCGCGGCATTTCATGCCAGCGGATGACGGACGTCTTGGAGAACCAATTGAGGTAGTGGTAGGTATAAGCGTAGGCGATGAAGGCCATGACCGCCAAGGCCGCCGGGTCCTGGTACAAGTACCGGTTGATGCCGTCCGCGAAATCCGCGAGCGATCCCGCGGGCCTGCCGAATTGGTGGAAGCCCAGGCTTTGCAGGGTCATGAAATTCAAGCCGATGAAGGGGTTGGTGGGGGAGCCGTCCGCCTGGAAGACGCCGTAATTCTCCCGCGCGTAGGCGCTGGCGCCCAGGTGCCCGCCCCCGTGGAAAAAAAGCAGGAATCCCCCCAGCCCCAAGAACACCGCCAGGGACAGGTAACCGGAAAAACTTTTCGACCTCAAGGCCCCCGCCCAAATAAAGCATCCCGTGAAGACGAAGACATGGATGAGGGTGGGCAGGAAAACGCCGAAAAGCGCGAAGGCGAAGGGGCTCAGGCAAAAAAGCCCCGCCAAGGCCAGCGCGGGCAGGAAGGCCCCCAACCGGGCCAAGGGGCTCTTCAAAAAGGCCAAGCAAAAGGCGCCGAAGAAAGCCGACGCCGCCAGAAATTCCCCCGCGCCCTTCGGCGAAGGCCCCATCCAGTGAAAAGTCAAAGCCGTCACCACCGCGCCCACCACCACCAACACCAGATAATCATAGCGGCCTTGGGTATAGAAGCCGCGGTCCTTGAGCCAGGAAATCTCGGTCAGGTAATGGAGCGGCCCCAACACCGTGTAGGCGAAAATGAAAAGCTCGAAGGGAAAGCGGAAAGCCAGGGCCGCGGAAAGCGCCATCAATCCCACGTTGAGGTAATTGACTTGGTTAAGCGTCCAAGCCCGGGTCATGGGGCCCATCCTTCCAAAAAAGTTTCCACCAAGCCGGGCAGGTCGTCGTGGTAGCCGCCCTCCAACAGCGCGAATTGGGGGAAGCCCAGTTCGCCAACCCGCCGGCCCAATAGGCCAAAGTCCTCCCGCTTCAAGCCAAACTGGGTCAAGGGGTCTTTTTCGTAGGTGTCAAACCCCATGGAAACGCCCACCAAGCCGGGCTTAAAATCCCGCACTTTTTGAAGCGCCCGTTCCAGCGCCGGGAAATAACCTTGGCCCCCGGTCCCGGGGGCTAAGGGATAATTCAGGCAGTTGTCCCGGGATTCCAGTCCGGTCCCCGGATAAGCCGGGGACTGGTGCAGCGAGACGTAAAGAAACCCTTCCCGGCCGAAACAAAAATCCTCCGTGCCGTTGCCGTGATGGCAATCCAGGTCCAGCAGGGCCACCCGGGCGGCCTTGCCGGCGTCCCTTTGGGCCTGGGCGGCCACCGCGATGGAATTGAAATAGCAAAAACCCATGCCGGCTCGCGGCGTGGCATGGTGCCCGGGCGGGCGCATCAGGGAAAAAGCCTTCCACCCGGCCAGCGCCGCCTCCGCGGCCCCCAGGGCCGCGCCCGCCGCCAAAAAACCGGCCTGTCCCGTGCCCGGGGCGCCGGGGGTATCGGGATCCAGGAACCTTTCCCCCTCCACCGCCCGCACCAAATCCTCGGTGTGCACCCGACGCACCGCTTCCCGGGGCGCCGGGCGGGGCTCCTCAAAAACCGAGGCCGGCAGGATTCCCCTCAAATGCCGGAGGCTTTGAAGCACCCTTTGGGGATGTTCGGGATGGCCCGGAACGCGGTAAGCCGCGGCCTTTTCGGTGGAAAAGATCTTGAGGACGGAAGGGGGGTTAGCGGCGCCCATTTTTCTGGCGGAGTTTTTCTTCCAACAGGAACTTCTCGATGCGGATGACGTCCTTGCGGTTGATGGCCAAGATCTTGAGGCCCGCCCGGTGGGACTGCCCGTTCACCCCGGAAGCGAAGGGGCTGGAGCGCATCACCTCCGCCAAGAGGGTGACCGGGCTGGGATAGGCGGGCAGGTAGAGGTGCACTTCCAAGGCCGAACTGACCGGGAAGGGGTCCTGCCCCACCAGGCTCAGGCCCCCCATGGAAACGTCCTGGGTGACGGCGTGGATCACGCTGGATTTCTTGGAAAGCTCGGGCAGGTGGTCGGCGGTGGAATCCCGGTAGGCCGGCTGGTTCATGACCTCCAGCAAGCCCTCCTTGGGCACCAAGTGGTAGGACACCTTGATGCTGGCGTCAATGCGTTCTTGCTGGCGTTTTTCCATCCAACCCGTGCGGATGGGTTCTTGGGGGGCGCTCATGGTTTGGTCCAATGGATGCAGCTCACCGGGCAACCCTGCATGGCTTCCTCAATGAGGTCCTCGGGCGACCCTTGGGGGTCGTAAACTTCCGACAGGCCCGTGGGCGTCATGCGGAAAACTTTCGGCGCCGTGATCACGCAGGCCTCGCAGCCCGTGCACTCGTTTTGGTCCACGTAGGAGGTTCGGTTGAGTTTTTTCGTGTTGGCCATGGGCTGGATTCCTTGGGTTTGACGGGGCGGGCCTAGAACTCCGCGCGGAAACTGGTGTTGACGGACAGCGAGGGCCCGTTGGCTTCCCCCACGATGCTCCAAACCGAGCCGATGTCCAAGCCCGCCGTGTAGTGGGCCTCGAAGGTGGTGGGCGGCTGGTTGTCCTGGAAATTCAGCGGAATGGAGGTGGGGGCGCCCGGCGAACCCGAAATCGGGGAAACCGGCGTCAAGGTCACCGTGGCGTTGCCGTTGGTTTTGGCGATCACGCTTCCCGAATAGCGCTCAAACCCAACGCTGACGTAAGGCGTGATGAAACCTAAAAGGCTGTAACCCAGGCTCAATTCGGGCCCGAAGTCGTTCAGGGTCCAAGACTCGTCATAAGTCACCGAACCATTGACGTTGGCGCTGTAGGTTTCCCCCGAATCCACGAAAGTGGAGGTTTGATTGGCCGAGGCCCCCAAGGCGATGTCGCCGCTTAAGGTGTTCCAATGCACGCCCATGGTCAAGTTGGGAAGCTGGTGGCCTTCCAACAACTTGTAGCGCAAATCGAACCCGTAACCGCTGTAATGGGTCGCCACGTTGAAAGAGGAGGTGTTCACCGACACCGAGGGGATTTCGGTGTAGCGGAACCCCAGGTCCAGCCCCCCGAAGAGCCCCACCCGCACCGTGGCGAAGGGATAGGGGACGGGCAACCCCGACAAACCCACGCTCTTGAGGCTGTTGTTGATTTCCTGGCCCGGGTTGGTCTCCGTGCTTTGGTCCAGCACGCTCAAGTTGAGGGTTTGGTCCGAGATCTTGAAAAGGTCCACGCCCACCCCCAGGCCCACTTCCAGATGGGGGCCCAAGGGGCTGTCCCAGCGGAAAATGGTGGGAGGCGTGTTCCAACCCAAGGTGGAAAAGAAGCCCAGGTTGGGGGCGAATTGGCCGTTGATGAAGCTGGAGACGTTTTGGAAATCTTGGGAGGCCTGGGCCGCGAAGTCGCTTTCGGGGCTTCCCCAAGAAATTTGGGGGACCGCCGCCCCCAGGGTCAAGATAAGGGCCAAGCCAAGGCTTTTACGGTTGATCATAGGAACCTCTGGGACAGGATGACAGGGCTTCAGCGCTTGTGATCATACCATAAAGCCCCGCTTTTCCCGATGGCTCCGGGACGGCTTTTCCAGGCCCTTTCCCGCTTTTTGATCCCTGGCAGCGCCTTGATTTGAGCGCCCGCCCTGACTAATTTGAAGGGCGTTGGAATCCCCTTCTCGGAGACTTTGGGTGAACTACCTTAAAACATTCTTTTTAATGCTGGCCCTGATGGCCTTCGCCTTGGGCGTGGGGTACTTCGTGGGCGGCCAGACGGGCATGGTGGTGGCCTTCCTCTTCGCGGGGGCGAGCAATTTCTTCATGTATTTCTTCTCGGCGGACATGGTCCTGGCCGGCAACAACGCCCGGGCCGTCTCGCCCCAGGAAGCGCCGGAGCTTTACGACTTGGTGGGCGAGCTGACTCGCAAGGCCGGCCTACCCATGCCGAAACTTTACGTCATGGAAGACCCTTCGCCCAACGCCTTCGCCACCGGGCGAAATCCCGAGCACGCGGCGGTCTGCGTGACCACCGGCATCCTGCAAGCCCTGGGGCGCGACCAACTGATGGCCGTCTTGGGCCATGAACTCACCCACGTGAAGAACCGCGACATCCTGACCATGAGCGTGGCGGCCACCTTCGCGGGGGCCATCATGATGCTCTGCAACCTTTTTTACCTTTTCGGCGGGCGGCGGGACGACCGGCAAGGCAATCCCCTGGCCATGTTGGCGGTGATGCTCATCGCGCCCCTGGCGGCAAGCTTGATCCAATTGGCCATTTCCCGATCCAGGGAATATGGCGCCGACGAGGGCGGCGCGGCCCTGACCTCGCCCGAGACGATGATCTCGGCGCTCAAGGGCATCCACCGCGGCATCGCGGCCCAGCCGACCCAGGTTTCCGAATCCTCGGCCCACCTCTTCATCGAGAGCCCCTTCAGCGGGCGCGATATTTCCTCGCTCTTTATGACCCATCCGCCCATTGAGGAACGCATCGCCGCCTTGGAAGCCTTGAAACGCGGTTCGCGGCCTTGACCGCGCGGGCAGGCGCCGCGTGAAATGGCCCGATGGCCCCTTGGTTTTGGGGCGGTTTGAAGAAAGGCTTCATCGTTTCGGGGCCCGGGTCAAGGTCCAAGGCCGCTCCCACTATTGCCACGTCACCAACTCGGGAAGGCTGAAGGAACTGCTCCGCCCCGGCGCCCGGGTGGCTTTGGTGGATCACGGCGAAAGGCCCCTGGCCTCAGGAGCGCCGCGCAAAACCCGCTATTCCATCCGGCTGGCCTATTGGCGCAAAACCTGGGTTTGCATCGAGGCCAACGTGGCGCCCAAACTTTTGGCCGAGGCCTGGCAAGCGGGCCGGGTCCCGGAACTTTCAGCCTATGGGGAGCTTCAAGCCGAGGTCCCCCTCGACGCCCACACGCGTTTTGATTTCCAGGCCCGGGACGGCCGCTCGGGCAAGAAAGCCTGGGTGGAGGTGAAATGCGTGACCTTGGTGGACGAAAAGGGCTTGGGTCGCTTTCCCGACGCGCCCTCGGAGCGGGCTTCCAAGCACCTGCGGGAGCTTAAAAGTTTAAGCCGCCGGCCCAAAACCCAGTGCTTGGTCTTTTTTATCTTACAGAATGGGCGGGGCCGCGCGGTGGGTCCCAAGGACGACACGGACCCGCTTTTCGGCCGAACCCTCCGGGAAGTGGCCCGCTCCCGGGTAAAGCTGTTGGCCTGGCGGGCCCGGGTGGATTTAAAAGGCGCCCATTTGGAGAAACCCATCCCCCTGGCGCTTAAAGCCCCAAGGCCCATTCCCGAAAAGGCCGCCTTAAAAGCGCCGCCACCGACAAAAGCCACAAGAGGAGCCCCGCGCGCACGGGCGTCCACCAAAAGGGCTCATAACTGAACCGCACCTCGTGGCTGCCCGCGGGCACCTCGACCGCCCGGAAAACGTGGTTGGCCGTCAAAATCGGCGCGGGCTTCCCGTCCACCAAGGCCTTCCACCCCGGGTACATGACCTCCGAAAAAACTGTCCAGCCCCCTTCCCGGCGGCCCACCCGGAAAACCTCCTCATCCGGGTCGTCTTGGATCCATTGGTAATCCAAGGCTTGGGAACGGACTGTCGCCTCCGAGGGCCTTCCTTCGGGAGGCGCTTGGGACAAATAACTCAACCGATAGGGGTCGAAGTCCTTGCGGGCCATGAGCGCCAGCCGCTCCCCTTCCCCTTCCACCACCTCCAAGCGCCCCGGGGCATAAACGAAGGGATGAGGGGCGGCCGCTTGGCTAAAAGCCAGGGGCCCCATTTTTTGGTCCACGAATCCTGGGGGGGCGAAGGGATTGTTCGGGGCCTTGACGACTCCTTCCAGCGCGAAAAGCTTGGACGCCGTCTGGAAAGGAAGGGAAAAAAGTTGGCTGGTTTTCCAAAGCCCCAGGGGGTTGTAACCCTCCAGGCTCCGCAGGCCCACCGCCTCGGCCAGATCCACCGGGAAGGGACCCAGAAGGGTCTGGTCATTGACGCTCACCGGATAGGGCAGGTCCTTGTCCAAAAAAAGCCTGGCCCCTTCGGCCTTTTGCTTGATCTGGGCCAACTCGGGCAGGTTTTTAAGGAATTCAAAATTGGACGCGGGCCCCAACCGGGAGGGGCAGGTGCGCCATCCGCTCCAAATCATGGAAAGGGCCAGCGCCGCCAGGAAAATCCAACCCGCCAAGGCCTTCCCCTTTTTCCGGCCGCCCCAAGCCCACCCCGCGGCGCCCAACAGGATTCCCCAAAAGGCGGGGCCCCGGTTGGAAAAATAAAAAAGACCCAGGCCCGCCATCAAGGCATAGGCCGGCCAGGCCTGAAAAAAAGCCGCGGACTTGACCGGCCGGCGCTCTTCCCAATTCATCCAACCCAAGGCGCCCAGAAAGGCGCCCGCCAGGACATAAAGGTAAGCGAAGCGGTAAGGCGCCCGCAGGAAGGAAAAACCCGGCACCCAGTCGCAAACCCAGCGGTGCAGGGGCGTGGCGGCGCCCAGGCACAGTAAAAGGGAAAAGACCGCCGCGCCCGACCAAAACCAAAACCATCCCCGGCGCCGGCTCTCCTGGAAGGCCAGGAAAAACAACCAAGGCCACCAAATGCCAAGGTAGCCCGCGTTTTCCAAAACCGTTTGATACGAGAAGGAAAATTGCCCGGGGACCCAAGCCCTTAATGGGAAAAGAAACTGCGATAGACGCCTTGGGTCGTCCGCCAGGGGAGCGTTGAAGGCGAGGTAGTCGGAAGCCTCGCGCACGCGGCCCGAGTAAATGGAAAACTCCAGAAAGGGGACCGCCAGCGCCAAGAGCGGCAAGGCCCCCCAAATCCCGGCGGCCAGCCATCCTCCCGCCGTCTTAACCGCCAGGGGCTTGCGCCAAAGCGGCTGGGAGGAAGCCCGGTAAAAAAAATAAATCATCCCCCCATAAAAGGCCCCCAAAAAAATCTGGAAATGCCCGGTCAAAAACAAAAGGGCGAAAGCCAACCCCGCCGCGAAAGCCCAACGCCGGCCGCCTTCCAGCGCGAAACCCTCCAAGGCCCAGCCCCACCAGGGCAACCAGGCGAATCCCGCCTCCACTTGCGGATGGATGATCTCCCACCAGAAAAATCCCGACAGCCCATAAAGCACCGCCCCCACCCGGCAGGCCGCCGGGGAAAAGCCCGCTTTGGCCAACCATCGATGAAGGCCGAAGAAGGCCAGGAAAAGATGCAGGGCGTAAAACAACCCCATCCCTAAGGACTTGGACGGCAACAACAGCAGCCATGCCGGCGGATAAAGCGTCATGGTGTTGGGGTCCGCCAGGAAAGGCTGGCCCCCGAAAAGGTAAGGGCACCAGAGCGGCCAATGGCCGCGGGCCAGGCTCTGGCCGAAAAAGTCAAACACCGGCTCCACATAGGCGATCAGGTCGCCCTCGAAATAGACCCGCCCCCCCAACAA